>CAMYOI010000020.1 GCA_947259955.1 uncultured Gammaproteobacteria bacterium | reverse complement strand
GACAGAGACCAGTAACGCCATCGTTCGCTTCGTCGACGTCCAGAAGAGTTACGACGGCGAGTCGCTGGTCGTAAAGAAATTCAACCTGGATATGGAAAAAGGTGAATTTCTGACCATGCTCGGGCCTTCCGGGTCCGGCAAGACCACGTGTCTCATGATGCTGGCCGGGTTCGAACCGGCCACCCACGGTGAGATCTATCTCAACGACCAGCCCATCAACAACGTGCCCCCGCACAAGCGCGGCATAGGCATGGTGTTCCAGAATTACGCCTTGTTTCCACACATGACCGTGGCGGAGAACCTTGCGTTTCCGCTGGAGGTCAGGAAGATGAGCAAGTCTGAAGTCGAGCAGCGGGTGCAGCGCGCTTTGGACATGGTGCAGCTGGGCGAGTTCGGGAACCGGCGTCCGGCGCAGTTGTCCGGCGGCCAGCAGCAGCGCGTGGCGGTGGCTCGGGCATTGGTGTTCGATCCCGACGTGGTGCTGATGGATGAGCCGCTGGGAGCGCTGGACAAGAACCTGCGCGAGCAGATGCAGTACGAGATAAAGCACATCCATGAGAGGCTGGGCGTGACCGTGCTGTACGTGACCCACGATCAAAGCGAGGCGCTCACCATGTCCAACCGTATCGCGGTGTTCGATGACGGCGTGGTACAGCAATTGGCGCCGCCGACGGTGTTGTACGAAGAGCCGGACAACGCCTTCGTCGCCAACTTTATTGGTGAAAATAACGTGATCGGTGGAAAGATTACTCGAATCGACGGTCAATCCTGCCAGGTAGACGTTGGCGAGAGCCGCGAAGTGCAGGCGTTGGCGGTGAATATCGGCGGGGTTGGCGAAAGCACTACGTTGTCGTTGCGGCCGGAGCGGGTCAGCCTGGACCCCGGCGACGATTGCCCTAATATTTTCGAGGGCAAGGTGGAAGAATTGATTTATCTGGGCGATCACATCCGTACCCGTATGCACGTATGCGGGCACGATGGGTTCATCGTCAAGATTCCCAACTCATCCTCTCATGCGCAACTCCAGGAAGGAGCCGTTGTAAAGGTGGGTTGGACAATGGAGGATTGTCGGGCGCTGGATGCTCTGAATTGAGCATAAGCCCGATTATACTAACCGTTCGTGAATGCGGACTTAAACCGATATTCAGCCCCAAACTGAAGGTTGAACTGAAGATCAAACTAAAGATGGAGGATGTCTGATGAATAAGTTGTATATTCAAACCCTGCTGGCCACGGCGGTCGCTACCGCGACGGTAAGTTCAGCCGCGGCCAAAGACCTGGTGTTCGTCTCTTGGGGCGGCGCCTACACCGCCAGTCAGCAAAAGGCCTATCATGAGCCGTGGATGGCGATGAACCCCGATATCAAGATCGTCAACGACGATTCGGGCGGTGGCGCGTTAGCCAAGCTGCGCGCCATGCAGGAAGCCGGCAACCTGACCTGGGACCTGATAGATATGACTGCCGCCAGCGCCATAGTGGCCTGTGACGAGGGCCTGGTGATGGAGATCGACCACGACGCCCTGCTCGCCCCCGCGCCGGACGGCACGCCGGCCAGCGAGGACTTCGGCGACATGATCGCCTCACCGTGCTTCATCCCGCAAATCGTGTACTCGACGACCATTGGGTACCGCACCGACATGGTCGGCGACACCCCGCCCACCACCATCAATGACTTCTTTGATCTGGAAAAATACCCGGGCAAACGCGCGCTGGAGAAGTTGCCGCTCAACAACCTTGAGTGGGCGCTGCTCGCCGACGGCGTTCCCGCCGACCAGATCTACGAGGTCCTGGACACCGATGAGGGCGTGGAGCGGGCGCTGGCCAAACTGGATACCATCAAAGACCACGTGGTGTGGTGGGAGAAGGGCGCGCAGACCCCGCAGCTCCTGGCCGACGGCGAAGTGGTCATGGGATCGACCTACAACGGGCGCCTGTTCTCGGTAATCGAGGAAGAGAAGCAGCCGATCGGCATGCTGTGGGACTGGCAGGTGTTCGATCTGGACGGCTGGGTCGTCCCGGTGGGCGGAAAGAACGAGGCAGACGTACTGGAATACCTTAAGTTTGCCACCGACACCCAACGCCTTGCTGATCAGGCCAAGTATATCTCCTACGGTCCCGCGCGCGCCTCGTCCGCACCCATGGTGGGCAAACACGCCGAACTGGGCATCGATATGGGCCCGCATATGCCGACCGATCCGAACAATGCAAAGAACACCCTGCTTTACAATTACGAGTTCTGGGCGGACAACACGGACGACCTGAACGAGAAGTTCCAGGCCTGGCTGGCACAGTAGCGTTCGATTTGTGATGTGTTAAAGTGATAATCGGCCGGCCGGCTACGGCCGGCCGCAATCACCCGAATCTAAAACGATGAGTGCGACCGTAGAATCAATAGCCCCTGAACAGATGGTGACGGCGGACGGCACGCCGCTGAAGGTGAGCCTGGCCCGTGCCAGGCGCCGCGCGCGAAACCGTGCTCTTTTACTGGTGGCACCGCTGTTCTTGTTCATCTTAGTCACCTTCTTCATCCCCATATTCTCCATGCTATTTCGCAGCGTCGAGAACGAACTTGTCGGCGACACCCTGCACAGGACAGTCCCGCTGCTGCAGAATTGGGACGAATCGGGGGATACCATCCCCGGTGAAGAGGTATTCGCCGCGTTGCAGCAGGATTTTACCGAGGCGCAGAAGACCAAGTCCGCGGGCAGGCCGGGCCGGCGGCTCAACTACGAGAAACCCGGATTTTCCAGCCTGTTTCGCAAAACGGCACGCAAGGCGCAAAAACTGGAGCCGCCCTACCAGGAAGCATTCATAAAGATCTCCAAGGACTGGGGCGATGTCGAGTACTGGCGCGTGCTCAAACGGGAAAGTGGAAAGTACACCAAGTCCTACTACCTGTCGGCGCTCGATTTTTCTTACGATTCTGAAGGCAAAGTCGTCAAGAACCCCGGCAAGGAAAGCATCTACATCAAGCTTTTCTGGCGCACGCTGTGGATGAGTATGTTGATCACCGTGCTGTGCCTGGTCCTTGCTTACCCGATTTCTTATCTGCTGTCGACGCTGCCCGCACGCACAAGCAACCTGTTGTTGATCCTGGTTTTGTTGCCGTTCTGGACGTCGCTGCTGGTTCGTACTTCGGCCTGGATCGCGATCCTGCAGCAGGAGGGGGTGATCAACGATTTCCTGGTCTTCCTTGGATTTCTATCCGACGATGGTCGGTTGGCCATGATCCACAATCAGGTCGGCACCATCGTCGCCATGGTGCATGTGCTGCTGCCATTCATGGTACTGCCGCTGTACAGCGTGATGAAAACCATACCCCCCAGCTATTTGCGCGCCGCCCGTTCGCTGGGGGCGAATCCGTTTACCGCTTTCGTGCGTGTGTATGTGCCCAATACGGTCGCTGGCATCGGCGCCGGCGCAATTCTGGTGTTCATAATCGCCATCGGCTATTACATTACCCCGGCGCTGGTTGGGGGGCAGAGCGGCACCCTGATCAGCAACTTAATCGCCTACCACCTCGAAACTTCCCTTAACTGGGGATTGGCCGCGGCGCTCGGCGCCATACTTCTTGGCGGTGTTTTGGTGCTTTATCTGCTGTACGACAAGATTGTCGGCATCGACAACATGAAACTAGGTTGATCGAATATGGCCCTGCCCGCACACGCCGGAAAGATCGAGACCATCTGGTATTACACCTTCAGGGTGTTGTGCGGGATGATCTTCTTCTTTTTGATTGCGCCGATAGTGATCATCATCCCGCTGTCGTTCAATTCGGTGCCATTCTTCACCTTCACCAGTGAAATGCTTTCGCTGGACCCGGCGGGTTACTCGCTGGAGTGGTATAAGGACTTCTTTACCGATTTGAACTGGCAGGGCGCGGTCAAGAACAGCTTCATCATCGCCATCTTCTCAACGCTCATATCGACCACCCTGGGCACCATTGCGGCATTGGGACTGAGCCGGTCCGAGATGCCGGCCAAGACCGTGGTCATGGGTATTTTGATTTCACCGATGATCGTGCCGCTCATTATTTCCGCCGCCGGGATGTTCTTCTTTTATACCAACATCGGGCTGGCGTCGACGCACCTCGGAGTGATCCTGGCACACGCCGCGTTGGCTACACCGTTCGTGGTCATTGTCGTCACCGCCACGCTGGTCGGGTTTGACCAGAGCCTGATCCGCGCCGCGGCCACTCTGGGCGCGTCGCCGGTTGTTACCTTCTTCAAGGTCATTGTGCCATTGATCCTGCCAGGCGTCATATCCGGCGCCTTATTCGCTTTTGTCACCTCGTTCGACGAGGTGGTAGTAGTCAAGTTCGTGGGCAGTTACGAGCAACGGACTATACCTTGGGCGATGTTTTCCGGAATCCGAGAACAGATCAGCCCCACTATCCTGGCGGTTGCGACAATGTTAATCATTTTGTCCGCCTCCCTGCTTGCAACCCTGGAGTTACTGCGCCGACGCAACGAGCGATTGCGCGGCATGAGCCCCGGATGATCCAGGGTGGACACACCTGGTTTTGCGACATTGCTGAAGCTGACACAGGATGAGGCCCGCGAATTAGAGTTCGTTGACTACGCCGGTGACGACCCCTGCATCGATCAGTGTCTTGGCATCGGGGAACCACATCTGGTCGTGCGGGGTCTTGAACACCTTATCAAGAAACTCTCTTTTTATGTTCTTTTTCTTGTACAGATTCAGGTCTTTGGTGTGTTCTATATCCATGTCGTAAAACTTGTAAAACTGAAGAATCTTGTCTGAATTCAACCTGTACCGGTGAAAGCCAAGCCTCGCATTCGTTCCTATATAGCGTTTGTCGCCGCTGATAAACGCTGTGATGCAGGCTGAGCTGCAGCCTGCAAATGTGTAGGTGTCCAAGCCGTATCTATCGATCAACATCGCGAGGCCTCTACCTTCGTATATCTGCCCGCCGTCGCTGTCGAGTATGATTGCGTTGATCTCAGAATGGTCTTGCAGAATTTTTGCCACCGTTTCGGTGATTCCTAAGTCCAATGTCCCCTGCAGGTGAATCGATCTGCCATCGTCGAGCACGAGCGCAGAATAGTTCTTGTCGTCCCGGGTCGCCTTGACCTCCATTTTTTCTTTGTAGATCACCAGTGACTGCAACGCGCCTATGATGTGGGCTGCGGTGAATGCCAGACTTAAAAGGATCATTGCCTGCACGCTGTACCTGACTACGGGGCGACGGTAGGTCAAGTAGTGTCGATCGCATGCTCGCAGCAGGCCCACTAACTGCCAGGGAAAAATGATCAGCCTGCAAACCGCCAGGTAGATAATCGTGACCCCGATATACTCTGCGGGGCGGTCGGCGAAAGGGCGCTGCAGAAGCGGTTCCATATAATGGTATGTCGCGCTCAACGATACGAACACGAGCCAAAAGGAGATACTCAATGGGTATGCGCCCCGCCAGTATTTTCCGATAAAATCCATTCTGATCCTGGGACAGTATACGCATACCCCTCCACGCTTTGATCCGTAATCTGGGGACACAATACTTAATTAAATGGATGCTTAATTAAGTATTGTGTCCCCAGATTACAGATTGTGTCCCCGGATTACCCAAATTACCAGGATTCGGTGGTGTATCGTTCGATGGTCAGGTCGTCCGACCAGTAGTCCTTCGCCAGGCCTGCTTTCAATTTGAGCTGCGCCAGGAACTGTCCGGGTTCAGAGAGCTTCTGCCACACGTCGGGTAGAAAAGTGGCCCGATTCGACCCTGCCTGTAGTACCAATCCGTCCTCACCGGGATGGACCAATCCAAGCAACTCCGATTCGCTGGAAAAATCGATCGGGGTCGGGTTGGACAAGACCGAGATGTGGATTTCGAGAATGCTCAGTTCGCTCAAGATTATCGTATCGAATCTGGGGTCCTTGAACGCGGCTGCATGAGCGTGCTGCGACACGTCTCTGACCAGCGGGCGTGTGGCCACCAGGCTCCCGATGCACCCGCGCAGCTCCCCGTGTGTCTGCAACGTCACGAAACTGGCCTGAATTTCGCGCAGCTCGTCCGGCCACTCCAACGGGTCAATTGTTAACTCGACTCCGTGACGGACGCCGTGTTCGATTGAGTCCAAGGCCAACCGGGTCAGCCGATCACGATTCTGCGCACCAATCATTCGAGGTCCGGACAGCGGGCTAGTAATAGAACAAGTAGGCACCGTACCCGACGACACGGTCACGATCGCCGGCGGTATCCCCGGAGTTGCGAACATCGAGTACTTCACATCGCATTCCGTGTCTTGCCGCGTACTGCAACAACCCGCATATTGGGCGCTGTCCACAGGCGTTATCGCCGGTCAGGCCGACGGGGTCGAGGGCCTCGATCTTCTTGGAGGTAAAACTGTCCAGGCGTTGTGCGTTTTCATAGGCATGGTAGTGACTGAGATCTGAGCTAATCACCACCAGTGTGGAACGATCCCGCCAGAATCTTTCGAGGAGCGTATCAACCTGCTCGGGCTGGGCGCTCCCGACGGCGAAGGGGATCAATGTGAATTCGTCCAACACGAATTGCAGGAAGGGCAACTGGACTTCGATGCTGTGCTCCAGCTCATGGGCCCGGTCGTCGAATTCAACAAAATCCAGCTCCTCAACGATGGCGCGAATCGTCGCCCGGTCCAGAGGAATTTCCCCAAGTGGTGTATCGAACGCCGCCGCCGTGCTCGCCGCTATGCCAGTCACGTACTCACGGTGGGCCGGACCGAGCAGAATGACACGCCGGATCTCAGAGCGTCGCGGTATGAGCGCGGCGTAGGCCGACCCGGCAATTGGCCCCGAGTAAACATATCCCGCGTGGGGCGCGATGATCGCGGACGGGATGTGCCGCGCCGGTTTCGCCTCGCGCAAATGGTCCTTGACCTGGTGTTGCAGTGTCGCGGGGTTGCCGGGGTAGAACATCCCGGCAACCGCAGGCTGTCTGTTTAGATGCATGTTCGAATTGCCTTCGCCGAGAATTTATTGATTTTAGGTGATTAAGACGGAAACGAATGGATCTGGATCAACCGCTGATGCTTTTTTCCGGTTAGTATTGAAGTCGATAATATTAGACCACATATATACCAATATTGTTCCACAGGCAGAAAAATCAGATGGACGCTTATCCCACCCGCTACTGGCACGCGCTGGATGACGATCGCATTCAATGTGACCTGTGCCCGAGATTTTGTCGGCTTCGTGAGGGCCAGCGCGGGCTTTGTTTCGTCCGCAAGAGAGAAGACGACCGGATCGTTCTCACGACCTACGGCCGCTCGAGCGGCTTCTGTATCGACCCGGTGGAGAAGAAACCTCTCAATCATTTCCTGCCGGGTACACCGGTGCTCTCTTTCGGCACCGCCGGCTGCAACCTGGCATGCAAATTCTGTCAGAACTGGGATATCAGCAAGTCGCGTGAGATGGATACTCTAGCTGACGGCGCGTCACCGGAGAAGATCGCAAGGGTTGCAGCGGAATCCGGCTGCAACAGTGTAGCGTTTACCTACAACGATCCGGTAATTTTCCACGAATACGCAATAGATATCGCCAGGGCATGTCGTGAAGTGGATGTAAAAACGGTCGCCGTGACTGCGGGATACGTGTGTCCCGAACCGGCCGCCGAGTTTTTCCACTACATGGATGCGGCCAATGTCGATCTCAAGGCGTTCACCGAGCGGTTCTACAAGAAGATATGCGGCGGTGAGCTGCAGCCCGTGCTGGAAACGCTGCAGTACCTGAAACACGAAACCAGCGTGTGGATCGAGACAACCACGCTGCTCATTCCCGGAGAAAACGATTCGCCGTCAGAACTCGAAGCAATGACCGGGTGGGTCGTGGACAACCTGGGCCCGGATGTCCCCATGCACTTTACTGCATTCCATCCGGACTGGAAGATGCGGGACAAGGAACACACCCCGGCCCGTACCCTGAACCTTGCTCGAAAGATCGCGATGGACAACGGCGTACACTACGCCTACACGGGCAATGTCAGCGACGAGGCAGGCGGAAGCACCTACTGCCACGAGTGCGGATCGATGCTGATTGGACGGAACTGGTACGATCTGACCCACTGGTCCCTCGACGAGGCCGGTCGATGCAATACATGTCACAGCCCCTGCGCCGGTGTATTCGAGCACGGACCAGGCCATTGGGGCAGGAAACGATTGCCCATCCGCTTGTCCGCCTAGCACCCGGCCGCCTTGATGCGGTATGCGGCAGCACCGTTCAGGCTCTGATAAACGGCAGTTTCAGCATCCCGAGAAGGTTGACGCACAGCCTTTCACTGCGAATATCCTCCAGGCCGATACGCATGGCCGTGTGCCCGGCCTCGGGTTGCGGACGATAGGTGCCGAACAGCCTGTCCCACCAGGGCAGGTTGAATCCGAAGTTGCTGTCGGTTTCTCTCCGTATTACCGAGTGATGCACGCGATGCATGTCCGGTGTTACCACCAGCAGGCGCAGCACCTTGTCCAGGCCCAGATTCAGACGCACATTGCTGTGGTTGAACATCGCGGTTGCGTTGAGCACCACCTCGAATATCAGCACAGCCAGGGCCGGTGCCCCGAGCAGCAGTATGGCGATGAATTTGATGAGCATGGACAGGATGATTTCAACGGGGTGAAAACGGGCGCCCGTGGTGACATCGAAATCCAGATCAACGTGATGCATACGGTGCAGCCGCCACAGGATCGGTATCTTGTGCATGATGACGTGCTGGCAATAGATGGTCAGGTCGAGGATGACCACGCTCAATATGACGACAAGCAGGCCGGGCAATGCCACCGTGTTGAACAACCCCAATTCGTGCACTTGCGCAAACATCGCCACGCCCACCGCCGCGGCGGGAAAGAGCAGGCGTAAGATCACCGTGTTGAGCAGGGTAATGCCGAGGTTGCTGCCCCAGCGCCTCAATTTGGAGGTATGCAGTTCACGTCGTGGCCGAATTATTTCGAGACCGGCCATGACCAGGAATACGCCGAAAAAGAATCCCAGGCGGATTGTTGTTTCGTGTTGCAACAGCGCGTTCGCGGTGCTCATACCGTTACAGATACCCCAATACGTAGGCTACTTGTATATGCGGTCTATTCGAACGATTTCAAAGACTGATCGCCCGCCAGGATCGCACCCGAGGCGTAGTTGTATCGGGCAAGGGCCTGCATAATCTCGATCAGGCAGTTGTCCCTCAGACTTTCCAGTTCCTTGACCGATCTGCCGGCAGACTGCGCCTGCGTGCCCGATACCATGCGGTCGATCAGCTCCTCGGTGAGTTCCGGCGCCTGCAGCTTGGTCCACGGCAGCTCGAGGGCCGGGCCGAACTGCTCCAGCATGTGGCGCATACCCACGTCGCCGCCGGCAAGGTGAAAGGTGAGGCAGGTGCCCATAAAGGCCCATCGCAGCCCCGGCCCATAGATGATGGCGTCGTCGATTTCATCGGTGGTGGCGACACCCTCGGCGACCATGTGCAACGCCTCGCGCCACAGCGCCTCCTGCAGCCGGTCGGAGATGTAGCCCGGGACTTCGGTGCGGACCCGAAGCGGGTGCATGCCAAGGCTTTTATAAAAAGCCATCGCAGCCTCGATGGAGCTTTCATCGGTTCTTTCGCCACCCAGTACTTCCACCAATGGCAGAAGGTAAACGGGATTGAAGGGGTGTCCAATGACGATCCGCCCCGGACGACTACATTCGGACTGTATGCGCGAAGGCAGCAATCCGGAGGAACTCGACGCAATAATGGTCTCCCGCCCCGCCGCCGCGTCGAGCTGCGTGTGCAGCCGCTTTTTCAGGTCTTCGTTCTCAGGCGCGCTTTCCTGGATGAAATCAACGCCGCCGCAAAGTTCGGACAGATCCGTGGTGAAGTGCAGACGCTCCTGCATGTCAGCGGTGCGCAAGCCCAATCTGGTCAGTGCGGGTTCCGCATTGTCGATCTTCCGCCTCAACAGCTTTTCGGCGGCGGGCGCCGGGTCGGAGGCAATGACGTTCAGCCCGCGTGCCAGGCAACGCGCGGCCCAGCCCGCGCCGATGACGCCGGTACCGACGACTCCGACAGTACTGATACCGCTGGTCATATCAACTCCTCTTCTTCAAGCCGAGTTTTTCCCTCGCGCCGTCCGGTCCGATGACCGCCGCACCCATCAGCTCGATGAGGTTGACCGCGCGCTCCACAAGTTGTGCGTTGCTGGCAAACACGCCGCGTTCGAGATACAGGTTGTCCTCCAGACCAACGCGTGCGTTTCCCCCCAGCATGACGGCCTGGGTCACCATCGGCATCTGCATCCGGCTGATGCCGAAACCGGCCCACACCGCATTGTCCGGCAGCGCGTCGACCATGCATTTCATGGTCGCAGTATCCGCCGGCGCGCCCCAGGGGATGCCGAGGCAAATCTGGAACATCGGTGGGTCGTCGACCAGGCCCTCGCTGTGCATCTGCTTGGCGAACCACAGGTGACCGCTGTCGAAGACTTCCAGCTCGGGTTTGACGCCGAGTTCCTGGATGCGCTTCGCGCCCGCCCTGAGCTGCTTCGGCGTCGATACGTAGATGGTGTTGCCGTCGCTGAAATTGAGGGTGCCGCAATCCAGCGAGCAGATATCGGGCAGCAGTTCATCGACATGCGCCAGCCGGGTCAATGGTCCCACCAGATCGGTGTAGGGCCCGAAGGTCATCGGATCCTCGTCGACGCCGATGTCGAGATCGCCGCCCATACCCGAGGTCAGATTGATGACAACGTCGGTATCCGAGTCGCGTATGCGGTCGACGACCTCCCGGTAGAGTTCGACATCGCGGGTGCCCTTACCCGTCTCTGGATCGCGAACGTGGCAGTGTGCAATGGCGGCCCCCGCCTTCGCGGCATCGATCGCCGCGTCGGCGATCTGTTTGGGCGTCACCGGGATTTCCGGGTGCCTGCCGACGGAATCTCCGGAACCGGTTACCGCGCAGCTTACAAAAACTTCGAAATTCATTAGACTTGCCTCCTTCGGGAGTTGTATGCTTTTCACTATAGGTTCCAGCCTACGTGCCGGTGCTGTCAAGTGACCCGAACACAATGGAACTTAAGCCAGAGCAGGCGGTCTCGTTCCAACTAGGAGATTATTGCTCCGGGCGTCATTGGATTACTCCAGTAAATGATTGATAAGAGGAGAAAGATATGAATAAACGGTTCATAGCGATTGGTATTGTTGGCCTGGTTGCCGCGTGGGGAGTCTTTGGCACGGCGGCGGCTCAGAAGCTGCATGCGCCAAAAGGAGTTTGGCAGGGGATGGGAGCCGGGCTGAGCGACGTGCAGGACATTACCGCTTCATTGATGGTGTTCGACATGGACCGAATCGCGACCAGGGCTGGTGAACTGGCGGAAAGGGAGCAATACATCTCCCAGATCGCCTCGCTGCCGGACGCCGTCAAGGAAGGGCATGCCAAGGTGGCCGAGGCCGCGGAAGAACTGGCAGGGGTCGCGTTGACCGGCGAGGAGCAGGAAGTCGCTGACCGGCTCAAGGACGTTATTGCGGCCTGCACGACCTGCCACTATGATCTCAGAGACAAGGAGCGGCGCGAGAAGCTGCAGTGATCCGTGCCCGCCAAAACGGGGCGGAGCTTGGAAGTCGGTAGGTCGTTGCGCTTCGCGTTGCCCCATTTGTGTGGAGGTCGATAGCGATCTTGATTCGTACGGTAAGTCGACGGGCGCTTTACGCGATTCTGCTGGCAATGCTGATTGATTCACCTTCTGTACACTCCGCCGAAGACTCGATCGAGCGCGGGGAGTACGTTTTCCGCGCCGCCGGTTGCGAGTCGTGCCACACCGACGCCGATCACGATGGGGAATTTCTTGCCGGTGGGCGTGTATTCGATACGCCCTTCGGTGAGTTCTATTCGCCAAACATCACATCCGACAAGACGCACGGCGTCGGGAGCTGGACCGCCGAGGAGTTCATTCGGGCGATGCGCGAGGGAATTGGTCCCGAGGGTCAGGACTACTATCCGGTGTTTCCCTATGCGACTTATACACGCGTCAGCGATGATGACCTGCTGGCGATGTACGCCTACCTGCAACAGACTCCGCCCGTAGCGCAGCCGAACCGACCGCACGACCTGCCCTGGTACATGCGGTTCAGGACCGCCAACTGGATCTGGAAGCTGATGTTTTTAGAGCCCGGCCCGTTCCAGCCCGATACCGGCCGATCGTCCACCTGGAATCGCGGGGCATACCTCGTAACCGCGCTCGCCCACTGCGATGAATGCCACACGCCGCGCAACAGCTTCGGTGCGCTGGATTTGACCCGTCGGATGGCGGGGGCGGCGCTGGGGGGCGATGAGTCGGCACCCAACATCAGCCCGGATACCGCTAAGGGCATCGGCAACTGGCGCCAGGCGGACCTTGTCCGGTATCTGAGCAAGGGGATTCGGCCCGACGAGGAGTTCGCCGACGGTGCAATGGCGGAGGTCATTGACAATGGCCTGTCGCACCTTCGCGTCGAGGATCTCGAAGCCATGGCCGAATATCTGATGTCGCTGCCCGCACAGCAAAATCCGTAACAGGGGTCGGTACGCCCTATCCGAATCCTTATCAACCAACGATGGCGCGTCATTGGAATTCCATAGTTTGTTTCACATGGCGCGCAGTCGTGAGATTGCGCATCATCAGCGGCAAGTATTCTGAACACGCGCGATTTGGTAGAGTCGCTTGAAACCACCCGACGAGAATATGCATGGAGCGGAAAGACATTTCCCTGGTTGATCTATACCGCGCCCGAAATCGGATTCACGGCCGCACCGTGAAGACACCGCTGGTCCGGTCCAAGACATTGAGCGAGGCTTGCGGGGCCGATGTGCGGCTCAAGCTGGAGCATCTCCAGATCACCGGCTCGTTCAAGCTGCGCGGCGCCACCAACGCGATTCTCAATCTGGACGACGAGCAAAGAAAAAGGGGCGTTACGGGAGTGTCGACCGGAAACTTCGGCCGCGGGCTTGCCCACGCGGCGAAACAGGCCGGAGTGCGCTGTGTGATCTGTATGTCGAACCTGGTCCCCGAAAACAAGATCGACGGTATCAAGGCGCTCGACGCAGAAGTGAACATCATAGGCCGATCCCAGGACGAGGCACAGGTCGAGGTCGACAGGCTGGTTGCCGAGGAAGGACTGGTCGCCCTCGATCCCTTCGATCACCGGGACGTGATTGCCGGACAGGGTACCCTGGGCCTGGAAATCATGGGTTCCTGGCCGCAGGTCGATCTGGTTGTAGTTCCCCTGTCCGGCGGGGGGCTGATCGGTGGCGTGGCGGTGGCGGTGAAATCCGTCAACGCATCCGCAAGGGTGGTTGGGGTGACCATGGACAGGGGTGCCGCCATGTATGAGAGCATCAGGGCGGGCAAGCCGGTGCAGGTGGAAGAGCATGCATCGCTGGCCGATTCACTGGGAGGCGGGATCGGTCTCGACAATCAATACACGTTCGATCTCGTCAGCGATCTCGTCGACGATATCGTACTGGTGAGCGAGACGGAGATTGCCAATGGCATTCGTCATGCCTACTGGCAGGAGAAGCAGATCGTCGAGGGTGGAGCCGCCGTGGGAATCGCGGCGATTCTGGCAGGCAAGATAAAGCCGACCGTAAATACCTGTGTGGTAGTCAGCGGCTGTAACATCGACATGCCGTTGCATCACAGCATCATCGGCGGTGAAAATCCCGAGGGTTAGAGGCCGACCTACTCAGTCATGCAGCCGATTCTCCCGCTTGCCGTGGAAGGCGTCGGCCGCGAATTCGAATCCTAATACGGAGGACCGCACCGTGAATGACGTCGTACTGAATTTTGACCGCGAGGAATACGCACGGCGTCTGGAAAAGACACGGTCTGCCATGGAATCGGCGGGCATTGAATTGCTGATCGTCACGGACCCGTCAAACATGTCTTGGCTCACCGGCTACGATGGCTGGTCGTTCTATACGCACCAGTGTGTCCTGGTCGCGGACAGCGGGGACCCGATCTGGTTTGGCCGCGGCATGGACGCCAAGGGTGCGCTGAGAACGGTATACATGCATCCCGATAACATCATCGGCTACGAGGACTATTACGTGCAGTCCACCGAGCGGCACCCCATGGATCGCCTGAGCGAGATCATCATCGAGCGTGGATTGAGCAAGCACGCGATTGGCGTGGAGATGGACAACTACTATTTCAGCGCCGCGTGCTACGGGTCGCTGCTCGAACACCTGCCGGACGCCGCTTTCAAGGACGCCACCGCTCTGGTCAACTGGCAGCGCGCCATCAAGTCTCCGCGGGAAATCGAATACATGAGATACGCCGCGCGCATCGTGGAAAGGATGCACGAACGCATCTTCGAGGTCATCGAGCCCGGCATGAAGAAGAACGAACTGGTTGCGGAGATCTATCACGCCGGTATCGTCGGTGCCGGTGGAGTCGGCGGCGACTACCCGGCCATCGTGCCCATGCTGCCCACAGGGGCCGATGCCTCGGCGCCACACCTGACGTGGGACGACCGGCCCATTCCTTCCGACAGCGGCACGTTCTTCGAGATCGCGGGGGTTTACAAGCGCTACCACTGCCCGCTGTCACGCACGATCTACCTGGGAAAACCTCCCCGGAAATTTCTCGATGTCGAACAGGCTTTGATCGAGGGCATCGAGGACGGGCTGACTTCTGCCAGACCGGGCGCGCTGTGCGAGGAATTTGCCCAGGCCCTGTTCGATGCCCTGGCGCGACACGATCTGCACAAGGACAGCCGGTGCGGCTACTCGATCGGGTTGAGTTATCCACCGGACTGGGGCGAGCGGACCCTGAGTCTGCGCCGAGGCGATAAGACCGTGCTGCAGCCCGGCATGGTGATCCATTTCATGCCGGGAATGTGGTTCGGGGACTGGGGCATGGAAATCACGGAAAGCGTGCACATCACGGAATCCGGATCCGAAACCCTTGCCAACTACCCGCGCAAACTCCTCGCCAAGGATTAACCTTGATCCGCGTAACTCACAAGGAGCCTATGGATGCTTGATAACCCGATCTCGCCGACCGTGGATTTCGACAAGCCCGGTGTGCAGCACGGCCATCTGAGGCTGCCCCACTCGCACGACGAGTCCGCATGGGGGAGCATTACTATCCCGATCGCGGTCATTGCAAACGGCGAAGGGCCGACGGCCATACTGACCGGAGCCAACCACGGCGACGAGTACGAGGGCCCGGTGGCGCTTATGGATCTGGCCCGCAGGATGACCGCCGACGAAGTCAGCGGACGCATCATTATTGTGCCGATGATGAACTACCCGGCATTTCTGGCAGGCAAACGGACCTCACCCATCGACGGCGGCAACATGAATCGCGTCTTTCCGGGCAGCCCGGGCGGGACCGTCACCGAGAAAATCGCGGATTACTTCCAGCGTAGCTTGCTGCCCGAGGCCGACTATGTTCTGGACATTCATTCCGGCGGCAGAACGCTCGAGTTCGTGCCCTTCGCGGCGGCGCATGAACTGCCCGACAAGACTCAGCGGGCTCGCTGCGTGGCGGCAATGGAGGCGTTCAATGCACCCTACAGCATGATGTTGCTGGAGATGGACGCCGCCGGCATGTACGACACCGCCGCAGAGGAACAGGGTAAAGTGTTCGTGTCCACGGAACTTGGTGGCGGCGGTTCGGCCACCACTCAAACGGTAGCGATCGCAAAACGAGGGATACAAAATCTGCTCCGACATGCCGGTATTCTTACCGGTACCCCTGAGCACAGCGAAAGCTTCATGCTGGGCATGCCTGATGAACGATGCTACGTCATCAGCGAGTCCCAGGGACTGGTGGAGCCCTGCGTTGCCCTGGGCGGTACGGTTCGTGCGGGGGACGTGCTCATGCGCGTGCACGACGTCCATCGGACCGGCACTGAACCGGTGGAGTATCGAGCCAATATCGATGGCATCCTCGCCGGCCGGCATTTCCCCGGCCTGATCCGCCACGGCGATTTCATCGCGGTGGTCGCCGTCCCCGTCTGAGTAATCCCCTCTTCCTTCCCTTCTCCCCTGAGGAGGGCGGGGACATACCCCCTCCCTCTCCGGGAGAGGGCCGGATTACAACGGCCGATCCAGCATCTCCAGATGCAGTTTGTCGCCATCGTAGGGATGTCGTACCGCGACTTCCTCGTTCAGTTCCACGCCGATGCCCGGTTCCGTCGGCGGGATGATGTAGCCATCCTGCCACTGGATGGGTTTTTTCAAGATTTCGGCGTGGAATCCGCCCCATGTTTGAATGCTTTCCTGGATCAGGAAGTTCGGGCTGCAGGTGTCGAGCTGGATGTTGGCCGCGCCTTCGATGGGGCCGCAGTACAGGTGCGGGGCGATCTGGGCGTAGTGCGCCTCTGCCAATGCGGCGATCTTTTTACCCTCCAGGATGCCGCCGCTGCGGCCGAGCGCCGGCTGCAGTATAGAGGCGGCCTGTTTGTTGAGCACCTGGGCGAACTCATACTTGGATGCCAGGCGCTCGCCGGTGGCGATGGGGATCGTGGTCGATTTGGCGACGCGGGCCATTTCGTCGACGTTCTCCGGCGGAACCGGCTCCTCGAACCAGAGCGGGTCATAGGGTTCGAGCCGACGCGCGAGGCGAATTGCGCTCGAGGCGGAGGTCTGGCCGTGGGTCCCGAACAGCAGGTCCGCACTATTGCCGACGGCTTCCCTGATCCTCTTTACGAACTGCTCGGAGCGATCGAGCGCCTCTAGAGATAGCTGCCTGGGATCGAACGCGGTATAGGGGCCAGTGGGATCGAACTTGACCGCGGTGAAACCAAGATTCACATATTCCACGGCGCGTTCGGCGGCCAGATCGGGGTCAGCGTAGACGTCGGCCTGGACCGCATCCTTCGGGTAGTTGTGGTGCACGTCCGTGACTTCCGGGCCGTCCGGGTACAGGTAGGTGTAGGAACGCAGCTTTTCGTGTACCTGACCGCCGAGCAGCTCGTATACCGGCTTGTCCAACTCCTTGCCGACGATGTCCCAGCAGGCGGTTTCGATCGCGCTTAGCACACCCATGATGGCGGGCCCCGAGCGCTGTGTATAGCCGCTGGAGTAAATGATCCGCCAAAGCCGTTCAATCTTGAATGGATCTGCTCCAATGACGTGGCGCTCGCACACGTCCCTGATCATCTCCTCGACCACCCGGGGATGAAA
>CAMYOI010000019.1 GCA_947259955.1 uncultured Gammaproteobacteria bacterium | reverse complement strand
GTTATCGGCTACCCAATCCAGCACATGAGGCAGCCTCACCCTCAGCGAATTGACGTTCCAGGTTGCTATTTTCATCCGGTGCGGAGGTTGGGAACTGTGAAACCTGCTTCCCGCCAGGCTCGAACGAGGCGCGCTTCGAACAGCTACTCGCCGACTCGGACCTTGATCTGCTCTTCCTCGGGGATCTCCTCGACGACATCTTCGATGAGGCCGGGATCGTTACCCAGCTCTTCCAGGTCCGCGGTGAGCTCGGCAGCCGCGTCCGCGGCCTGCTGCGTGACTTCGTCCTCGGACAGTGCGGCACCCGACGGCGGCTCCGCATCATCGTCTATGGATGCACTGCCACCGAGAATGAATCCCGCGCTGCTTAGCGCGGTATTAATCGCGTTCGAGCTGTAACCACTGACCAGGCCGTCACCGATCGCCAGCATCGGAACCGACAACTGGCCGGCACGTTCCATGAGTTCGTCTTGCACGGATACGCTGCTGCCGGCGTCTTTTTCCTCGAATGGAATCCTGTTTTTTTCAAGCAGGTTGCGCACCAGATCGCAGGCATCGCAAACGGGCACCGTATACAGCGTTACCGATACATCGGGGCCCGCGGCATCGGAGCGTTCTGCGGCCACCTCCGCATCCTCGGCGTATGGTTTTGCATCATCAGACGCCCCGGGCGGGGGGCTGTCCTGGTAGGTGATGTTTCCGTCCTCGTCCACCCACTTGTACAAATTCTGGGCCTGCGCCGAGGCCGCCACGAGAATCGTGCTGAACACCAATATCGCGAATCTGTTCATCGGGCTAAGTATAGACGAAACTCCGGGTTACCTCACCTTGCGGCCTGATTTTCGGGCACGCCGGCGCCCCCCAGCCCGCCCGCTGTGGCGCAACAGGGCATCAACCTTCGGCCCGCGACCGCGAAACGAAATGAATGCGTCGAGCGGGTCCACCGAACCACCCGTCTCGAGGATTTTGGACAGAAACGACTGCCCGGTCGCCCGGTCGAAAATTCCCCGTTCCTCGAACAGGCTGAATGCGTCGGCCGAGAGCACTTCCGCCCATTTATAGCTGTAGTAGCCCGCCGCATACCCGCCGGCGAATATATGCGAAAAGCTGTTCTGGAATCTGTTGTAAGCGGGCGGCACGATCACGGCGATTTCGCCCCGTATCTCGTCGAGCAGCGCCTGCATGTCGCTGCTATCCCGGCCTCCGAAATCCGAGTGCAGCCGCATGTCGAACAGCGCGAACTCGATTTGCCTCAATAACTGCATTCCGGACTGAAAGTTCCGGGCCTGTTTCATTTTTGCCAACAGATCATCCGGTAACGATTCACCGCTCTCATAATGGCTGCCGATCAGCTCGAGGGCCTCGCTCTGCCAGCACCAGTTCTCCATGAACTGACTCGGCAGCTCAACCGCATCCCATGCGACACCATTGATACCCGAGACGCTGAGGTAGTCTACCCTGGTCAGCAGGTGGTGCAGACCATGGCCGAACTCATGAAACAGCGTGATCACATCCTCATGGGTCAGCAGGGCGGGTTTGTCGACCGTGGGAATGGTGAAATTGCAGGTCAGATAGGCAACCGGAATCTGCACCGCGTTGCCAATCCGCTTCCGGTTCGCAAACGCGTCCATCCATGCGCCGCCGCGCTTGTTCGAACGTACATGGAGATCGACATAGAACTGGCCGCGTACCTCACCCTTGGAATCCTGAATCTGATAGAACCGAACCTCCGGGTCCCACACATCCACATTCGGTATGCGCTCGATTTCCAGCCCGTACAATCGGCTGACGACGCTGAACATGCCGTTCAACACACGGTCCACGGGGAAATAAGGCCGGATTTCTTCTTCGGTAAAATCGTATAGCGACTGTTTCTGTTTTTCGGACACATACAGAACATCCCACGCTTCTAGCCGCGTGATACCCAGTTCGTCAGCCGCAAATCTACGCAATTCCTCGATCTCCAGTTCGGCCATGGGCCGGGCGCGCCGGGCGAGGTCCAGCAGGAATTCGATCGTCTGACCAGGGGAATGAGCCATTTTCGTCGCCATCGAAACCTCGGCGTAATTTTCAAATCCAAGCAAACGTGACATTTCCCGACGCAATTCCAAGATTTCGACCATGCCGTCGGCATTGTCGTACTTACCGCCGTCGGGGCCCTGTTCGCTTGCCCTCGTGACGAAGGCCTCGTACATCGTCTGGCGCAGGGAGGAGTCGTCCGCATAAGTCATGAACGCCAGGTAAGAAGGCATGTCGAGTGTAAATCGCCAACCTTCCTGCTCGTTTTCCCGCGCCATTTGCCGAGCCATATCCAGCGACGTTGGGGGAATACCACGAAGATCCCCGCTATCGCGGATATCCAGCTGCCAAGCATGGGTGGCATCCAGCAGGTTGCGCTCGAACTGATTGCCGAGGATGGACAGTCGCTCTTGAATCTCCTTGAATCGCAGTTTCTTCCGCGTCGGCAGATCCACGCCCGACAAATGGAAGTCTCGCAAGGCGTGGTCAACGGTCATCCGCTGGGCCTGATCCAGAGACTCGAATTCGGGGCCGGCCTTGATAGCTTTAAATCCCGCGAATATTTTTTGATTCTGGCCGAGTTCCGTTTCGTATGCGGCCAGCTTGGGCAAGCACGCCTCGTACTCCCGGCGGAGCGCCTCGCTGTCCTTGACCGAGTTAAGGTGAGATACCGGTGACCAGGTTTTGGACAATCGATCCTCGAGCTCTTCCAGGGGCCGAACAAAAGAATCCCAGGTCGCCTTACCTGATTTTGACTGCAGCTTTTCTATACACCGCCGGTTCTCGAGGAGCACGCAATCGATCGCGGGCTGAATATGTTCAGGCCTGATCTCGCTGAACACCGGCAGGCGCTTCATATCGAGTAATGGGTTTCGGATTCTAACCATCGGGAGGCATCGGGATCGGGCGTGGTTGGAGGAATCCGTCAAGTATCACGGATACGAGTTATGCTGTACAGTTCCGCACCCCACCACGATTGAAACAAGATGACCAAGCGCTACGACTATCTCGTGATCGGAGGCGGCAGCGGCGGCATTGCCTCGGCCCGGCGCGCCGCAAAACACGGCGCCAGTGTCGCATTGATCGAAGGCAACCGTATGGGCGGCACCTGCGTCAACGTGGGCTGTGTCCCCAAGAAGGTCATGTGGAACGCGTCCAGGATCGGCGAAGTGCTCCATCATGCCAAAGGCTACGGCTTCGACGTCGAACTGAAGGGATTTGACTGGAAGACTATCAAGAAAGCCCGGGACGCCTATGTCTTACGCCTTAACGGCATCTACCACCGCAATCTCGATGCTTCGGGGATCGACAAAATCATCGGCCATGGCCAATTCACCGCGGCCGACACGGTCGAGGTGGACGGGACATCTTATCGGGCCGACCACGTCCTGATCGCAACCGGAGGTCACCCCGTCGTCGCGGTCGTTCCAGGCGGGGAGCTTGCCATCGACAGCGACGGCTTTTTCGAGCTTGAAGAGCAGCCACGGCGGCTCGCCATAGTCGGCGCGGGCTACATTGCAACCGAGTTCAGCGGCGTCATGAACGCCCTCGGCAGCGAAGTCGTGCAGGTTCTTCGGAAGGACAAGGTCTTGAGACCGTTCGACCACGACCTGCATGAGCTGGTAATGCAGCAGATGGAATTATCCGGAGTGCATTTCGAAACCCGATTCCTGGTCAGTGCCTTGAGCCGGGACGACTGCGGTTCTCTGGCGCTGCACGCGAAGGACGGCCGCCGCATCGAACGGCTCGACTGTGTTATTTGGGCGGTCGGACGCGAGCCGAACACCTCCGGTCTCGGCCTAGATCGTGCGGGTATCTCCCTGGATGACCGGGGCTATATCGCAACCGATCCGTTTCAGAACACGAACGTCGAAAATGTCTACGCCCTGGGCGATGTATCCGGCCGCATCGAACTTACCCCGGTCGCCATCGCCGCCGGAAGACGCCTCGCCGACAGACTGTTCAACGGCGAGCCGCGCGCCCGTCTCGATTACGACAACGTGGCGAGTGTGGTATTCAGCCATCCACCAATCGGCACAGTCGGTCTAACGGAAAACGAGGCTATCGAAAAGTTTGGCAGGGACTCGGTGCGTGTATACCGCAGTCAGTTCGTCAACATGTACTACGCTACCCTGGAGCACAAGGTGCCCACGGTGGCCAAACTCGTGACTACGGGCGCGGAGGAGAAGATAGTCGGCTGCCATATCGCCGGTGAATTCGCGGACGAGATCATCCAGGGTTTCTCGGTCGCGGTGAAAATGGGTGCGACCAAGGCCGACTTCGACAACACCGTGGCGATACACCCGACAGCAGCGGAAGAGCTGGTCACGTTGGGATAGTCGATCTCAGTCCGTGCCCGGCTTCCTCATCGAGTGAATCACCGGCCCGGTTTCCGGCCGAACCCCGTGCCAGATAGCAAACGATTCCGCCGCCTGCTCTACCAGCATCCCGAGACCATCGCAGACTCGCGTCATGCCGCGCTCCAACGCCCAGTTCATGAATACGGTGGCCTCGTCGGAATACATCATATCGTAAGCCAGGGTTTCTTCGGCAAGACCCATGGCCGGTAAATCGGGGATGTCTCCGTACAGGCTTGCCGCGGTGCCATTGATCACGATATCGAAGGACGAACCTTCCAGCTCATCGAACCCGCATCCGCGGATTTCGCCATGAGCCTGATAATGATTGGTCAGTTCTATCGCCTTATCCACGGTGCGATTTGCGACCACCACGCATGATGGGCGCTGGCCCAGTATCTGTCCCAGCACCCCGCGCACGGCGCCACCGGCACCCAGCAGCAACAAGCGACTGCCGGTGATGGTTTGACCGATATTCAAGGTGATATCGTTGCAAATTCCAATGCCGTCCGTGTTGTCGCCGTGAATTACGGCGTCATCGAACCACAGCGTGTTAACCGCGCCGGCAAGCGCCGCCCGGTCACTGCACACATCGCACAATCTGCGTGCTTCCATCTTGAAGGGAACCGTAACGTTCAGCCCACGTCCCCCGCTGGCCTGGAAACTGCTCACCGCCTGCGGGAACCCACCGACTTCAACATGGATTTTCGTGTAGTCGATTTGAAGCGAGCACTGTCGTGCAAACATCTGATGAATTTCAGGCGACCTGCTGTGTTCAACCGGATTTCCCATCACCGCGTACAGCGGTGGCGGTCTGTCGAAATCGAAGATATCGGACATCTTCCGCGCTCAGTAATCGATTTCCGACGAGGCTTGTCGCAGCAGCTCCTGGCATGCCCCTCGAGCGTGATCGCGGTCGTAGAATACGCCGACTGAATCGTAATCCTCACCGACGCCGCCCGGCGCCACATTTGCGTCGTAGTAACCGGGTTTGAAGGTGTCGTACAGCTCGCGCTGGGTCCACGGTGTATAAAAATCCCGCAACCAGTGATCCCTGGGCATACCGCCCAGCAGCTCGGCCGCGACCAGTTCGTCGATATGCACTATGCCGGTAAAAAAACGGGGTTCATCGATGGTCGGCTCGAGACTCATATTCCATGTAAACACCGTCGGACCCAACAGCAGTTTCTCGAGCATGAATGCGACGCGCTCCCGTGCTCCGGTCAGGCGCTCCAGGACATTTCCAAGGTTGGGATACTGCTGGCGAAATCGATCTTCTATGAAAACCATGAAGGGATCGTTCGAGATCTCAGGACACTGCAGTACCCACAACATCGACAAGCTGGGATAATCACCATAGAACGCACCTCTTCGAAGATGGCGTGCCAGTCTTTTGGCATTGAGTCGAGCCAGCAGATTACCCAGCCTGTTGTTGGGTCTGAACTGGTGTTTGAAGGGACCGGCGCCGTAGGGATACCACTGCGACCCCGGATGCCGGAGTTTCAGAAATCGATACCTCGGGTGCGTCCTTGCACGTGCACGGAAACGGTCGAACGCGGCTTTTTCGTCCCCGTTCAGCACCGGCGCATCGTGGGTGGACCCATAGAAGCCCGGCCAGTGAACCACCCCCTTGTCCTCTGAGTATTCATAGCTGCTCCATATTGGCCGCGGATCGGCTCCGTGGCACCCCAGACACAGCGCGGGATTCCTTTGTGAAAACCTGACCCCGTTTTCGAAAGATACGGAACGCAGCTCGAAAACCGATGCTTCGTCCCTGAACTGCATGATCTCGAGATCGTTGTATCTGCGCTGGCCAGCACTCCCGTTGAAGGTGAGCATCAATTTTGCATCCTTTCCAAAAAGTATGGCGCGCGGGAAATCATGGGAGGCGCCGTGCAGACTGCGGCTGTGATGAACGAGGGTGTAACTTTCCAGATACTCGTCGGGCAGGTTCGGCAGCACCTGTTCTATGGCGGTGATGTTTTTCGAGCTGATTAGGTCGACCAGATCTTCGTAGTCGAATGCATGGCCAGTTGAGGTAAACATCAACAGCCCGGAAAACAGTAACCGGAAACTACGTTTAGGCAGCAATAATTCCGTCAACTGCAAAACCAGGAACAGCATATCGAAATGCGGGCTAATCCTGCGGTGGGGCGGATTCAGCAGCGGTCATATCCGAGATGGTTTCCCTCCTGCGGACGATATGAAATTCGACGCCATCCACCAGAACCTCCGGAGGCCGGGGCCGGCTGTTGTAGTTGGAACTCATGACATGCCCGTACGCACCCGCGTCCATGATTGCCAGAACGTCTCCGGCCTCGATAGCGAGCTCACGCTGAGATCCAAGCCGGTCTCCGGTTTCGCAAACCGGACCCACCACATCATAAACACAGGAGCGCAAACCGGGGTTGTCCTGCACCGGAACGATGTTTTGCCACGCATTGTAGAGTGCCGGACGAAGGATGTCGTTCAGACCGGCATCGACCACCGCGAAATGCGTGTCGCCGTTGGATTTCAGATATTCCACCCCGGTGAGCAAGACACCGGCGTTACCCACGATGGATCGCCCGGGTTCTATATACAACTTGAGATCTGCGCGGTGATCCCGCACCCGATCAACGAGCGTCTCGATAAATTCCCGCGCTCCCGGGGGTGACTCGTCCCGGTAGCGGATACCCAAACCACCGCCGATATCCAGGTGTCGGATGGTGATGCCTTCATTTTCCAGTTCCCCGATCAGTTCCAACATCCGCACGAGTGCATCGATGAACGGGCCTGATTCGGTAATCTGTGATCCGATATGCGCCGCGATGCCGGTGATCCGTATATTGGCCGTATCAGCAGCCATGCGGTAGGTCGTGATGGCGTCGTCGATAGCTATCCCAAACTTGGTCTCTTTCAGCCCGGTAGCGATATACGGATGGGTTCCGGCGTCGACGTCCGGATTGATTCTGAGCGCAACCGGTGCAACTTTTCCAAGTCGCACCGCAATACGGCTCAGCCTCTCTAGCTCGGCGACCGACTCGACATCAAAGCAATGGATGCCGACGCCAATCGCCCTTTCCATTTCTTCAGCGGTCTTCGCTACCCCGGAAAAAACAACCCGGCCGGCAGAGCCTCCGGCCAGCAACACCCGTTCCAGCTCCCCACCGGATACGATGTCAAACCACGAACCCAGATCAGCTAGAAGCCGCAGCACCTCGAGATTGGAATTGGCCTTGACGGCATAGCAGATCGCATGAGGATGACCGCCAAATCCGAGGTCGTATTCGCGCCAGTTCGACTCGATTATCGCGCGGGAGTAGACATAGCAGGGCGTTCCTACCTGTGTCGCTATGGCGCTGAGCGCAACGTCTTCAGCGTACAGCTCGGAGCCCTGCCTGCTGAAAGCATCCACCACGATTTCGCCGCCTGATCCGCGACGCTCACCTTCTGGAAGAAGGAATCAGGCTACCGTCGTAGGGCTGAGCTTGCAGCGCTTCCTCATCCTGTATATCTCGCAGCTCCTGCTCGCTTACCTCCAGCGGTTGGGGATCCTGGCCCATCTCATCGGTAAGATAAAGCGGTCCTTTTTGACCACAGCCGGAGATCGCAAGCATTACACCACCCAGCAACGCCAAGTTGAACATCAAACTACGACAACGAACAAACATACCAGTTAACCCTCAAAATATTCCCCGGAAGCCCGCACAGTTTAACCCGTTGCCGTGCAGATCGCTCCATTTATTTACTCGCTTCCAGCCGTTCACGTGCACGGCTGATAGCGGCCCGGACCTGCATCGGAGAGGTGCCGCCGATATGATTGCGCGCCCGGATCGATCCCTCAACGGTCAATACCGAATACACATCATCCCCAATTTCGTCGCTGAACTCCCGAAATTGATGCATAGACAGATCGCCGAGCCGTAAATCGTTGTCGATACAATAGCGGACCGATTTGCCAACGATTTCATGAGCATCCCGAAACGGAACACCCTTGCCAACAAGATACTCCGCCAGATCCGTGGCCGTGGCAAATCCGTTCTCCACGGCGCTTCGCATTTGTTCCCTATCGACCTCTATGGTCGGGAGCATGGCGCTGAATATCTGCAAGCTCCCGGTAACCGCATCGACGGTGTCGAACATGGGCGATTTGTCCTCCTGATTGTCGCGGTTATAGGCCAACGGCTGTGCCTTCACAAGAACCAGCATACTGACCAGATTTCCGACTACGCCCCCGCTTTTGCCCCGGATCAGTTCCGCCACGTCAGGATTTTTTTTCTGCGGCATGATGGAAGACCCCGTGCAGAACGCGTCTCCGATTTCGATGAAACGGTAACGCTCCGACGCCCACAATATGAGCTCTTCGGCCATCCTGGAAAGATGCACCGCCAACAATGCCGCGTGGCTGCAGTATTCGATGACGAAATCCCTGTCGGAAACGGCGTCCAGGGAATTTTCGCTCGGAGCATCGAAACCGAGTTCCCGCGCGGTAAACTCCCGGTCTATCCCAAAAGACGTTCCGGCAAGGGCCGCCGACCCCAGAGGTGAGATGTTGATCCGGCGGCGTGCATCGGCCAATCGTTGCCGGTCCCTGTCCAGCATCTGGAACCACGCCATCATATGATGACCAAAGGTTACGGGTTGGGCGACCTGCAGATGAGTCACTCCGGGCATCGGCGTTTCCGCCTCGCGCTCCGCGACATCCAGCAATAGACCCTGTAGCACCAGCAGCAGATGCATTTGTTCATCGACGGCATCTCTGAGAAACAACCTCATATCCGTTGCAACCTGGTCATTTCTGGATCGGCCGGTATGGAGCTTCTTTCCAGGCTCGCCAATTTTCGCGGTGAGCTCGGCTTCGATGTTCATGTGGACGTCTTCCAGCTCCGACGACCATGAAAAGCCACCATCATCGATCTCCGCCTCGATCGACTCGAGGCCTGCCACGATGGAATCACATTCATCGACGCTCAGAATTTCGGATCTCGCCAGCATACGGGCATGCGCGATTGAGCCGATGATGTCATACTTGTATAGTCTACGGTCCCAATCCAAGGATTGGGTGAATCGCTCGACCAGTTCGTGGGTGGGCTCGGAGAACCTCCCTCCCCAGGGTTTCGTCGTTACCATCGGCTCAACCTTCTGAAAAATCGGCAGTATAACTTAGCCTGCAATTTGCACCAGAAGCGGCCGTTTATCCGCCACCGCAACCCGCTTATCTACGGCGCATTGCACCTCCGCGACGGCTGACCTAGACTAACTTCCAACGATCCATAACACTGATTTGAGCGTCTAAAGAATACCCTGATTCGGGACACCTTCCTCAGACACCCCCACCTGTATCCGAATCAGGTTACCTGACCCCCCGTTTACCGGGGGGTTTTTTTTGCGCCGCTCCCCGAAAATCGGGGCGAATTACCAATACTGATACACTTGGCCGGAGTGCGCCCCAGAATCCCGACGGGTTATCATTGACGTCGACTACGCTTGGCTATTCATATATGCGAGAAAACCGACGGCCCCAAGAACGATTCTCCCTGGACCTGTCCAGCCCGTCGATTACGTTACGCTTCTTCATAGGCGCCCAGGTTATCGCTACCATCCTTGCGGTAGCACGCAACGACGATCTGAACCCTGGAGCCTGGAACGATTTCCTGCTTCTGACCGCATTCACCCAGACGGTGGCGCTGCTCAGCATCGTCGCGCTGAAAATCATCGCTAACGCTCTGCCAAACCTTGGTGTAGTGCCCAAAACAGCCGTTACCTTCGTCGTATTACTGCTTATCGTGGTAGGCGTTTACGAAGGTATACTATTCATCCTATACCTCACTGAGATCACTGCACAGCGATGGCCCCCCGACCACGATACGACCCTGGCTCGCCTGATCATCATCGGCGTCCTGATCATCGCGATGACCCTCAGATACATATTCATCCACCAGCGAGCTCAGACCAGGAGTGAATCACAACAGCAGGATCGCTTGCAGGCCCTGCAGTCCCGCATTCGACCCCATTTTCTGTTCAACAGCATGAACAGCGTCGCCAGTCTGATTCGATCCGATCCGGATCTGGCCGAGAAGGCACTGCAGGACCTGGCTGACGTTTTCCGCGTGCTGCTCGCCGATGCGCGAAAAATGGTCCCCATTACGGCGGAGGGGGAACTGGCCAGGCAGTATCTCGACATCGAGAAGTTGCGTCTCGGGGAGCGCCTGCAGGTCAAGTGGACGGCGTCCAACGTCCCCCGCAGCGCGCTGATACCCTCTCTGACATTACAACCACTACTGGAAAACGCCGTTTACCACGGAATCGAACCGAGTTTTGCCGGAGGCACCGTGGATATCCAGCTATGGTCCGAGGGCGAGGACCTGAATATCATGATCAGCAATCCAGTACCGAAAGTCGCTAATCCAAACCATAACAGGAGGGGAAACCGCATCGCTATGGACAACGTCCGTGAAAGGCTGTCCCGGCACTTCGGGGGAAGGGCAACGTTGCAAAACCTGGAGCAGCAGGGGAACTACTACGTAAAAATCAGAATGCCCATCGTCCGTGGTTGAGTCGCAAACTATGCAATCCATATTGAATCTTCACCGGGCGACAAAGAGAGAGGGACCTAAGAGGAATATCGACTGGGGGAACTCCCTTCCGGATTCAGGCTTGCTGCCGGATTTTTGCCGGGGGGAAATGGTGTTGAACACCGCGGTGCTTGCGGAATTCCTGGCAATCATATTTACAATCGTCATTCCGCCGATAACCGCCAACATCTTCCACGATTTGTTGCTGATTTCGCTGTTTATGCAGTGGATCGCGCTGCTCAGCGTCTGCGCGCTATGCCTGGCAAGGCCACATTTGAATCGCCTTCCGGGCAATCGTGCACTATTATTCACCTACGCCATGCTGTTGTGTATAACATGGCTTGTAGGTGAGCTCTCCTTGTGGCTCCTGGCCGCGTTCGACTATGTGTTCGCATATCGACCCGAATGGTACCTGAATTTTCATGCGCGGAACCTGATCGTAAGCGCCATCATCAACGCCATGGCGCTCCGCTACTTCGTGGCGCGCGATCAGCTTCGCAAGACGACATTGGCTACGGAGCGGGCGCGTGCCCAGATCCTGAAGCATAGAATACGGCCTCACTTTCTGTTCAACAGCATGAATATCATTGCCAGCCTGACCCAACGTGCACCGGTAAAAGCCGAAGCCGCGATCGAGGATATGGCCGACCTGTTCAGGTTGATGCTGGATGAGCGGAAAGATCTGGTGCCCGTTCAAAACGAGGTTAAAGTCGCCAGGAAGTACCTCAAGCTGGAAAAGCTTCGTCTGGAACAAAGATTGAACACGAACTGGAACGTAAGTGGAGTAACGCGTCAGGCGAAAACGCCTGTGCTCATGCTGCAACTATTGCTGGAGAATGCCATTCGACACGGCATCGAGCATCTCCAGGAGGGTGGAGAAATTGATATCGAAATCAGCATGGAAGATAAAAACCTGCGGATATTTGTGCGAAATCCCGTGCTTTCCGAAAAAACTGGGCGAGACCAGGAACGGGAGGTATCACTGGACAATATCCGATTGAGACTTAAAGATCTGTATGGAGATGATGCGAGCATCAATATCGAACAGACGCAGCAGCATTTTTCGGTCGAAATAAAACACCCGGCCTTTGGAGGTGTAACACTATGAAGATTCTGGTCGTTGATGACGAGAAGCTTGCGCGTGCCCGGATGCGCGAGTTGATCGAAAAAGAAGGTGAACACCTGATCGTCGGAGAAGCCATGAATGGCAATGAGGCGATCGAGAAAACCATGGAACTCAAGCCGGAGTGCCTGCTCATGGATATCCGCATGCCGGTAATGGACGGACTGGAAGCGGCCATGCACCTGCAATCGATGGAAATACCCCCTGCAGTAATCTTTACCACGGCTTATGATCAGCATGCCCTGGAAGCGTTTGAGGTCAACGCAATCGATTATCTGCTCAAGCCCATCCGCAAGGATCGTCTGTCAGCCGCTCTGCAGAAAGCGAAGCAGGTCAGCACGAAGCAGCTGCGCGAGGTCAGCAAAGCCCAGAACGATTCCAACTCACGGAGCCATATCAGTGTGCACATGCGAGGTCAGATCACATTGATTCCGGTTCAGGACATCGTGTACTTCATGGCGGACAATAAATACGTCACGGTGCGCACCACCAGCGAGCAGCACCTCATCGAGGATTCTCTAGTCAGTCTGGAGGAAGAATTCTCGGAGCGCTTCCTTCGAATTCACCGCAACGCACTCGTGGCTGTCGACTACATCCGGGGTATAGAAAAACAACCGTCGGGGCGCTGGCGCGTTCTGCTCAGGGAGATTGACGACAAACTCGACGTAAGCAGGCGGCACACACCCGAGGTTCGCCGCTGGACCAGGCGTTGATTTGCCGAATGCCTGCGTATCGCCTTCTGCCGCGTCGACACTGATCGAAATACGCGGAATGGGGACGCTTCGAATCGCCACCCGTAGGAGCCCTTTGGCCTTGTGGCAGGCAAGATTTGTTCAATCACGGCTATCCATGCATCACCCCGGTCTGGCCGTGGAGCTTGTCGAAGTGACGACCACGGGGGACCGAATGCTGGACGCACCTCTCGCCAATGTCGGAGGCAAAGGCCTGTTCATGAAGGAACTGGAGGTAAGCCTGCTACGGGGACGCGCGGATATCGCGGTGCATTCCATGAAAGACGTCGTTGTGCACCTGCCTGATCAATTCATCATCAGCGCGATCTGTGAAAGAGAAGACCCTCACGACGCGTTTGTCTCCAATGAGTATTCAGCTTTGGACCATCTGCCGGACGGCGGAAGGGTCGGCACCTGCAGCCTGAGACGCCAGGCCCAACTGCGATCGGCGTACCCTTCGCTGCGGTTCGAAAACCTGCGAGGTAACGTAAATTCCCGCCTGAGCAAACTCGACGCAGGTGAATTCGATGCCATCATCCTGGCCGCCGCGGGCCTGAAGCGCCTTGACCTGTCAGACCGGATCCGACACGCGCTAAACACCGACGTGTCCCTTCCCGCCGTCGGACAGGGAGCGGTCGGAATTGAATCCCGACGCAGCGACAGCGCGGTGCAGGATCTTCTGAAACCGCTGGATCATCTTCCCACCCGGCGGTGCGTGGAAGCGGAGCGGGCAATGAACGAAAAACTGGAAGGTGGCTGCCAGGTCCCGATAGGCGCATACGCGCAAATCTCGGGTGACCGCATGCTGCTGGAAGGCCTGGTCGGCAGCGTCGACGGAAGTCACCTCATCAGGACCCGCATCGAGGGCACAGCTGATGAACCTATCCGGCTGGGTAAACGGGCCGCGGACGAGTTGATCAGGCGAGGTGCGCAAGACATTCTGCGTGAAGTCTTCAGCGAAAACCGGACTGAACGGCCTTAGCGTCATCGTGACACGCCCGGTTGAACAAGCGGGCGAACTGGCGGCTTTGATCGAGCGATCGGGCGGCCGGACGTTGATCTTTCCAACGATCGAGATCGGCTCAAGGCGGTTCACCGATCTTATGTCAGGACAGGTGCAGGGCCTCAAATCCGCTGACTGGGTTATTTTCATCAGCATCTATGCCGTAAGGTTTGGCCTGCAATGCGCCCGCTTGGCGGGCGTCAGCCTGGACAAGATCCGCATAGCGAGTATTGGTGCTGCGACCACGCAGGCACTTATCCATGCGGGTGAAAGCGTCACTCTGGAATGCCCGCCTCCCCCAGGCAGTGAATCCCTCCTGTCGACACCGGAAATGGGCAATGTCAGAGGCAAAACCATGTTTATCATAAGAGGTACGGGTGGCAGGGAACTTTTGGGCAGCACACTGCGGAAACGCGGCGCCGAGGTTGAATATGTCGAATGCTATGAGCGCCGCTGTCCCGAGGTGCCCGTCGATCCCATACTGAAGACTTTCGACCACGAACGGGCCGTCGTGATAGTAACCACCAGCGTCTACGGCCTCGAAAACCTGATAAAAATGCTCAGACGGCATTCGCACGAAAACCTGATGGATTCGAGGCTCGTCGTAGCCGGGGACCGGCAGCTCCGGGAGGCGAGGCGAATGGGCTGGAGGGGCGCGGTAGCGGCAGCTCGTGACGCCGGAAACATTGCCATTTTGGAGAAACTCAGTGAGTTGACCGCCGCCTAGCCCGACCGTGGCTGATCTGCCGGTTCAGCCGAATATTCCAATCGTTTGCGCTCAGATTTTATCGGCTCCTATGGTAAAGTCACGCAAACCATCCACTTGATGCAAAGAACAAACCATGGATCCAGATAAAGATAAAGCCGCCAGCGACGCTGCCAATGAAACGGATGGCGGGAAAGACACTTTGCCGGACAGCGAATCGGAGAAGGCACAGGGCTCGGCGCCCACGGATGAGGAGGTAACCGACAGCAGCACGGAGGATTCCAAGCCGGGCACCCCCGCTCCGCCACCCGCAGCGGCAAAACCCGGCCGCGGGATTGGAATTGTCGCGCTTATACTCGCTCTGGTCGCCTGTATCGCAACGGCATACTCTTGGTACAGGCAGGAAGTACAGGGCCGGCACCAGCAGGAGCTTACCGCCGCCAACCTGACCGGTGAATTGAGAGGCGTCACGGAGGGTATACGTGCACTTGAGAAACAGCAGGACAGGCTGTCCGCGGATCAGGACAAGCTTGTTGCCCGACAGGATGACCTGGCCACCTCGATCAAGGAAGAACTGGAAAGCAGCGTGAATACGCTGCAGAAGCAACAGGAAGCGCTCACCGGTTCGGTCAGCAAGATGTATGAATCAATGGACAGAAGCATCGACTCCTGGGCATTGGAGGAAGTCGATCAGTTGCTGCGCATGGCCAATAACAGCGTCAGCCTGGCCGGGGACATCGCAACCGGCATCATCGCGTTCGACTATGCCGATAAACGGCTGGCCGAACTTGGCAATCCCGAGTTGCTCGAGGTGAGGCGACTGATTGCGGAGGAAATTGGCCAACTCAAGTCTCTGGACCAAGTTGATCTGCCTGGCCTCGCATTCAGACTGGCCGCTATCATTTCCACGGTGGATCAGCTGCCCCTGGTTAACAAGCCGACCCGACCCGGTGCGGGCGAACAGAGCGACACCGGTCTCACCGAAGAGGAAAACATGTGGATGAAGGCGGGTTCTGAGCTTCTCGACGATCTCAAGGGCCTGGTGCGGATCCAGAACACCGCGGAACCCGCGAAACCGCTCCTGGCGCCCGAACAGCGCTATTTCCTCACCGGCAACCTGCGCCTGCTGCTATCGGGGGCCCAGATCGCGGTGTTGCGCGCGGATAACAACACCTTCAAGGCCAATCTCGAACAGGCCTCACAAATCCTCAAGGACTATTTCGATACCGGAGAGCAATCGGTCAAATCCATTCTTGCGGAATTGGATGAGATGTCCGGCGAAACTCTAGCCACCGAACGGCCGAACGTTTCCGGCTCCATTGCGAAACTGCAGGAGATCAAGCCAAAGGTGACGCCGCAATGACATCCCTGTTTCTAATTTTCATCGCACTGGCGCTGGCGGCCGGCTTCGTGGCCATGGTAATGGATGATCCCGGCTACGTTCTGATTACCATTCCACCTTGGAACATTGAGATGTCTCTGGCCTTGTTCCTTCTGCTGCTGTTGTTGATTTTTGCGATCGTTTATTTACTCGTGCGGTTCCTGGCCAGGCTATGGCATTCGCCACGCGCAGTGAACACTTGGCGCACGGGGCGCAAGCATGACAAGGCGCGGCGACTGCAGACACAGGGAATCATGCGGGTCATCGAGGGTGACTGGGAACAAGCCGAACGCCAGCTATTGAACTACGTCAGCGAAACCGATACCCCGGCGTTGAACTACCTCGGTGCAGCCCATGCCGCACAGGGGCGGGGCGATTTCAAGAAGCGTGATGAGTATTTGAACCAGGCTTTGAAACGCGACCCAGACCAGGCCGTTGCGATCGGCCTGACCGAAGCCACCCTGCAGTATCGCTCTGGCCAGTACGATCAGGCAGGAAAGACCCTGGAGCGGCTCCGCATCCGGGCGCCGAGAAATAAACGGGTACTGGGCTTGAGCGTCAAAGTTCTCGAACAAACTCAGGATTGGCCAACCCTACACAATTTATTGCCCGGTGTTCGTAAACAGAGAGCGGCGCCGGAAGAAGAGATCGATCGCCTCCAGAAACTGTCGAGCCGCCGTTTACTAACCGATTCCACGCAGGAAGATACGCTAAAAAAGACCTGGCGGTCGCTTTCCCGGGATGAACGTAACAATCCTGAGCTGCTCGCCACGTATGCGCAGCGCCTGATCGACCAGGGTCAAAATCAGCAGGCGGAAGAGCTTGTCCGCAAATCGATCCAACGCAACTGGGACCCGAACCTGGTAAGGATGTATGGACGGATCCGGACGGAAAAGCCTGCGCTACAGCTCAAATATGCGGAAAAATGGGCCGCGGGCCACAAGGACAGCCCGGAGCTGATGCTTAGCCTGGCACAGATAGCGCTTAACAACGAGCTGTGGGGCAAGGCCAGGGAATATCTCGAAGCCTGCATCGATTGCGGTGGAACGGTTGAGGCCTACCGTGAGCTCGGTCACCTGCTCGAGCAACTCGATGAGAAGGAGAAGGCGCTGGACCTCTATAGACGCGGAATCGAACAGGCCACGCCGCGGGATGTAACGCCCGTGCCTGCGCCGGTCATGACGGACGACCAGGACAGCGGTGAGGGCGAGGCGGATATTTTGCCGGACAGCGAGGCGAGGTAAGGCTTGATTCGTCCCGCTGAGGTCGTGTTGCAGGTCAGCCCTGTGGCACGTCGGACGCAAACTCGAAGGAATCGAAAAACAGGCACTGGTCCGACAAACCGTGTTCGAGAAACGCGGCACTACCTGCCTCGATCATCGGTGGCGGCCCCGACATGTAAACCTCATATTCGCCGAGATCCGGATATTGTTCTACCACGGCCTCGTGCACCCATCCCATCTTTCCGGTCCAGCCTGAATCCGCATTCACCTCCGACAGCACCGGGGTATATTCGATGTGGTCGTAGCGTTCTGACCATTGTCCGGCCAGGTCGTTCATATACAGGTCCGGTTCGGCACGCACGCCCCAGAACAGATGGATGGGACGCATATTTTGCTCCTCGATGGCCATTTCAACTATCGCCTTGATCGGGGCGAATCCGGTACCGCCGGCCACGAGTATCACCGGCTTTTCCGAATCCTGACGCAGGAAAAACGTTCCCAGCGGCCCCTGAAAACGAAACAGGTCCCTTTCCTTCATGGTGTTGAAAATCTGGTTGGTAAAGAACCCGCCCGGGACCCGGCGCACGTGGAGTTCGAGTTCGCCTCCATCCCGCGGAGCGCTGGCCAGGGAAAAGCTACGGCGTCTGCCGTCGCGCAGCAGAATGTCGATGTATTGTCCCGCCAGGTAGGTAAACTGTTGGTTCGCCGGCAGTTTCAGTGTCATTAGCATTACGTCATGATTTAGTTTTTCGAGACGGGAGACCCGGCACGGGAGCATTTTGATCTCGATCTCCTGAGATACCGCAACCTCTCGTGCATCCACCACCAGATCTTCTATCGGCCGGGCCTGGCAAAGCAGTGCAATGCCTTTGGCATGATCCGCATCGGTCAGTGTATCGCCCGCGTAGTCGCCATAGTCCACGCTCCCAGACACGATCCTGGCTTTGCATGCTCCGCAACTTCCAGACCTGCAACTGTAGGGAATAACGTACCCGTGCTTGAGAGCCGCGTCCAGCACGGTCTCCGATTCATCCACACTGAACTCATTGCCGCTCTTGTAGAGTTTTACTTGAAAAACCATAAATTGACCTATACAACCTGTCCGATATTCGTCATTGCCACACAAGCGTTCAAATCCAATCGAAAAAAATGCCTGAACTCCCCGAAGTCGAGATTACCAAAAGAGGCATCGCCCCCCACATAATCGATCGCAGGATTACGGACTTCATCGACGTTGGCGGATCCCGACTCGGTTAGCCTCGTACGTGAAGGGTCTCGAGGTTGAACTGGTGGAGCGACGCGCCAAGTATCTCCTGCTGGCTACCGGCAGCGGCAGCATAATCATCCATCTCGGTATGTCGGGAAGCCTTCGAATACTAAATCAGAATGTGCCACCGCACCAACACGATCACGTCGATATCGTGTTCGACGGAGGTATTTGTCTTCGCTACCGGGATCCACGAAGGTTCGGATGCATACTTTGGTCACGACATCCGCTGCACCACAGGCTGCTGCGACACCTGGGGCCGGAACCGCTGGGCGACGAATTCGACGGCGCATACCTGCACCGGGTGGCCTACCGTCGGCCAGGACCGGTGAAGCACCTTCTCATGAACGCCGGGTTGGTCAGCGGCATTGGTAACATCTACGCAAACGAAGCGCTGTTTTCGGCCGGCATACATCCCCTGCGATCCGCAAACAGAATCAGCGTAGAGCGTTACCAGCGACTGGCGGAGGAAGTTAAACGGGTCTTGAGTAACGCAATCAGTGCGGGAGGCACAACCCTGCGAGACTTTCAGAAAGCCGATGGCAACCCAGGTTACTTCGGATTGTCACTTCAGATCTATGGCAGAGAGGGCGAACCCTGCCCATCGTGCTCACGGCCAATCCGGCGCAGGATGACGCAACAGCGTTCTACCTACTATTGCGTTCAATGCCAGCGGTGATCCGAGTCCCGTTCGTCTGGCCAGGGCTGAGCCGTTGGCCAGGTGCGAAATACGGCTAACCTGAGAAGAAATGTGGATCTGGGGAGGTGTTCTTAAAGTGTTTTCTAGCCTACGGGGGAAAGTTATTGATTGTCTGTTGCTTTTTTGCAATTTCCTAATTCTTGGTATATAGATTAGGAAGAGTACGAATCTATACCTTGACTGGCGCCGGCCGTTCACATCCTGATAAACATGACTACGCGAATCGAACACGAACTGGATGCATACAGCAGCTGGCGACACGTCGTGCAACAGCGCATCAGGGACTATCAGGGTTGGCTAAACCAGCAGAACTTGGCCAATGATGATGTCGATCAGCGCCTCGGGCAGCTCGTTTCCAATCTGTCCGATGACCGGCTATACGTGGCTTTCGTCGCGGAGTTTTCGCGCGGAAAATCAGAACTGATCAACGCCATTTTCTTCGGTGACATGGAACAGCGGGTAATGCCATCCGGTGCCGGTAGAACTACCATGTGTCCCACCGAATTGCTTTACCGCGATGACTGGGAACCTTGTCTCAAGCTCCTGCCCATCGAAACACGCAGCCAGGAAACCACGGTACACGAATACAAACAGTACCCGGAAGAATGGGACAACCTGCCTCTGGATCCCAGTAATACCCAGTCAATCGCAGAGCTGCTAAGACAATTGACCGAGGTCAAACTGGTTAGCCGGCAGGAGGCAGAGGACCTCGGCTTGCCCGTCACCGAAGACACGGCGCACGAGGACGGGATGCAGATCACCGAATCTGGAGAGGTGGAGATACCAAAATGGCGGCACGCCATTGTGAATTATCCTCATCCTCTACTCGAACAGGGACTGGTCATTCTGGACACTCCCGGGCTGAACGCCCTGGGTTCCGAACCGGAACTCACGCTCAGTCTGCTGGCCAACGCCCACGCCGTCGTTTTCATACTGTCGGCGGACGCGGGCGTCACCAAATCAGACATGGCGTTGTGGCGGGATCATATCAATATCAATGGCAACAACAAAGGGCAGCTCGTCGTTCTCAACAAGATCGACGTATTGTGGGATGAGCTCAAGGATGGTTTTGAAGTGGAAAACGAGCTCGACAGACAGATTCAGAGCACGGCACATACGCTCGGTGTCGACCCATCCCGGATATATCCCCTGTCAGCCCAGAAAGCGCTGCTGGGAAAAATCAGGAGGGATGAAAAGACGACCATCAGCAGCCGCATCAGCGAATTCGAAGATGCCTTGGCCAATGTTCTGATCCCAGCCAGGCGTGAGATAGTGAGCGGAAATGTCCGCGGGGAGCTCAAAGACATAGTAGACACCGTATCGGCGATCAACAAACAGCGCCTGGACGACGTAACCGAACATATCTCGGATTTACAACAGCTCAGCCATAAAAACATAGAAGTCGTCGAAGACATGATGCACAAGGTCAGGAGCGACAAGAATCATCTGGAGCGCAACCTGCAGCGTTTCCAGGTTACACGCTCGATTTTCGCCAGGCAGACCGCGAAACTCTACGAGTCTCTCAGTCTGCAAAAGCTGGAGCTACTTATTGCCGAAAACAAGAAGGACATGTCCATCAGCCTGACAACAGGCGGATTGAGGACGTCGATGGTCCGGTTTTTCTCGAATGTCACTGAAACCCTGGACGAAGCCGCTGCACAAGGTACGGAAATCCAGGAACTGATGGAGGGTGTCTATCGCAAATTCCAGCAGGAGCACAGTCTGGCCAATATCAGACCGAGGCGTTTCTCGGTCAACAAATACCAGAGGGAGATCAAGCGCCTGATCGAGCGCCACGACCATTTCATCAGAGGATTGTCAATGGTTATGACAGAACAAATGGTGTTGACGCGGCGCTTCTACGATTCCGTTGTCGCCAAGATCAAACATACGTTTGAACGGGCCAACCGCGACGCTGACGACTGGCTGCGGACGATGATGTCGCCTATGGAGTCACAGGTCAGGGAGCACCAGGTTCAGCTGCGGCGTCGACTCGAAAGCATCAAGCGAATCCATACGGCCAGTGACACACTGGAGGATAGGCTGGCCGAACTGGAGCACGTACGTGACGGTATAAGCACTCAATACAACCAGATACAGTCGTTGAGCAAGGCAATCGATGTGGTGGTGGACGTACATAGTCTCGAACAGATGGGCCGGACTGCCTGAACTACCAGACCCTAGCTTGACCCTCTCCGCGACGATCGCTCGCAGCTGATAATTCGCCGCTGCGCAAATTCCACAGCACCGCATGCATGTCTCCGTAGGTTCGCGTTCGCGCCTTGAGTGTATGTCCTTTGGCCCGTAAATCCTGCATCAAACCCTGGTCCAGACCGCGAGGCTCATAGGTGATCTCATCTGGCAGGTACTGATGATGGTACCGCGGCAGATCGACCACGTTTTCGATGCTGCGTTCGCCTCCGTCGAGCAATTCGAGCAACGCCAGGAGCACCATGGTAATAATGCGGCTGCCTCCCGGTGTCCCTACGACCGCCACGAAATCATCGCCCTCAACAAATGTCGGCGACATACTCGATAGCGGCCGTTTGCCGGGTTCGATCGAATTCGCCACGCCGCCTACCAGGCCGTAGGCATTGGCAACTCCGGGTTTGCTCACGAAATCATCCATTTCATTGTTCAGCATGATGCCGGTACCCCTCGAAACAAAACCGCTGCCGAAGGGATAGTTGATGCTAAGCGTCGCCGCGACCCGGTTGCCTTCGTTGTCGATTATGGAAAAGTGGCTTGTATCTTGCCCGGCTGCCCGGCCCAATACTGACTCGGCCAGCTGAACGCTGGGCGTTGCAACATTTGAAATATCGGCAGCGAGTTGGCGGGCGTACTCCAGGCTTGTCAATGTTTCCAGATCGATATCCACGAAATCGGCATCACCCAGATACAGCGCGCGGTCACGATAAGCGCGGCGCATTGCTTCGACGATAGTATGCACCCGCTGCACCCGGTCACCACCCGATGGAAGTCGCAGACTCAACATGTTTAATATTTGAGCCAGCACGATTCCACCCGACGAAGGCAGAGTAGCCGACACTATTCTTGCTTCACTATAGTGCATGACGACGGGGCTTCGCTCCACTACCCTGTATTCGGACAAATCTCTCTGCGACCAGATACCCCCGGCGGATAATATCTCGCTGACGAGCGTACTTGCGACCCAGCCCTCGTAGAATCCATCGTGTCCGCGTGCCGAGATTTCCCTCAATGTTGCGGCCAGCTGTGGCTGTCGTATCACGGAGCCCGCGGCAGGAACCTGACCGCCGGACAGGAAGATCTCCCGTGCCGGTTTGTTCAATACCGACTGCCGCCACTCGACTAGCCGGCGGAATCTTTCGCCGATGTGGAAGCCTTTATCAGCAAGTTCGATAGCCGGCTCGAGCGACACGGCAAGCGGAAGGCGGCCGTAATTTTCCGCAATATGTGCAACAGCGGCGGGCTCACCCGGTATTGCCGCCGCCAACGGCCCGTTCAGGGACGCATCGGGAATCAGTTCGCCGTCGTCATCCAGATACATACCCTTGCGGGCCCGCAGCGGCGCGCGTTCGCGACCGTCCACCATGCTCTGATAACCGTCCCGGGCACGGTGGATCAACCATAACCCGCCGCCGCCCATCCCTGATCCCATGGGCTCAACCACGGCAAGGGCCGCGGTAACCGCCACCGCAGCATCGAATGCATTGCCACCCTGTTGAGCAACCCGGAACGCTGCCTCGGTCGCCGATGGATGTGCGGTAGCCACCGCCCAAGCCGGCGGCCGTAGTACATCCGTATTTGCCGCATTCGATGCAACAAGAGAGATGCAGAGAAAGAGAAACAGATGCGCGGCGCGGTCAATCCGCATTGGAACCGGCCATCAGGCTGTGGTATTTGAGGTACAACTCATCGTGGTTCTCTCTGTGGTCGGGATTCACAACGATGCATTCGACCGGACAAACAACCTGACACTGGGGTTCGTCGAAATGCCCCACGCACTGCGTGCACAATCGCCAATCGATTTCATAGATTTCTTCACCTTGATAGATCGCGTCATTGGGACACTCGGGTTCGCACACGTCACAGTTGATGCATTCATCGTTGATCAAAAGTGCCATACCCGCAGGGAGCCAAACTAGCTTTTCGAACGCTTCTGTTCCAGCTTGTCCGACAGAATTCGATTGATCCTTGGGTCGAGAAAACTGGAAACATCTCCTCCAAAAGCAGCTATTTCCTTGACCAGGGATGCGGCGGTAAATGTGTGGTTCTCGGAGGGAGTCAAAAACACTGTTTCGATTTCCGCATTGAGTCGGCGATTTGCCGAGGCCAGCTGGAACTCGAATTCGAAATCGGACACGGCGCGCAGACCGCGCAATACGACATGGGCATTTTGCTCTTCCACGAAGTTGATCAGCAGCCCGTCGAATCCGACAACCTCTACATTATTGATCCCCTCACATATCTGCTTGACCATGGCGATACGCTCATCCACGGTAAACAGCGGATTCTTGTCAGGGTTGGCCGCGATGGCCACGACGATACGGTCGAATATTCTCGTAGCCCGCACGATCAGATCGGTATGGCCATTGGTTATCGGGTCGAACGTGCCAGGATATATCGCCTTAGACATGAATACTCCAATTCATCGTGCGCGCAGCGTACTGACAAAATCATTGGACTGTCAACTGCCCGGTACCTGGAACAGCATGTATGTGACATTGCCGGTGTGCTTGCGTTTCAACTCAAGCCAGCCGGGCGGGCAAATGAATCCATTCTTCCCGGCCTTCTCGACATAGATCAGGGCATCAGGCGACAGCCACCTGAACTTCTGAAGCTTCGCGCATATCGACTGCTGGATCCCGAGATCGAACGGAGGGTCAACGAATACGATGTCGAATACATCTTCGTGGGGTCTTTCGAGAAAATTTTCCGCCCTGTCGAGCCGCACCTCAAGACCGCAGGCTTTCAGCCTGTTGCATACGCTGGACATGGCCTCAACTGAACGGAGCTGACAATCCACGGCGAGCGCATGAGACGCACCCCTGGACAGCGCCTCTAGCGATAGAACACCGCTTCCCGCAAAAAGGTCCAGGCATTTCGCACCCATGATGCGCGGTTGCAGCCAATTGAAGAGCGTTTCCCGAATCCGGTCCGATGTCGGACGCAACCCCGCGGCGGAGGGCGCAATAATCTTAGTGCCCTTCCACCGCCCTCCGATAACGCGGACGCCGCTTTTATACTTGCCGGGCAATTTGCGGCAGCGGCATATCCGGAAAGGGAGGAATATCAGCCACTTCCGACCCGCACGCGCAAAAATTTGCCCGGTAAAACCCGTCTTTGGAATGCCCCTTTGACCTGGTCTACCCTGACGTCTTTGATGCGCTCGGAAAAAGTCGCCAGATGGTCGAGCGGAAGGCCGTAAAACGCAATGCTAAGTACAATGTCGGCGATCTTGCCGTTGCTGCTGACACGCAGTGGAAATCCGCCGATGATATTGCTTTTGGCCGCTTCCAGCTCATCCTGGTCCGGACCCTGCTCGACGAATTGGCGTACTGTTTCCATGGACAGCCCTTCCGCCAGTCCCGCCTGGTCGCTGCGCGTTTGCAGATTGACGATAAAGGGGCCGGGCTCTTTCATCGGGCTAAAAGTGCTGTAAACACTGTATGCCAGACCCCTTTCTTCTCTTATGTCCGTGGCTAGCCTGGAGATCAGACCGTTGCCTCCAAGTATATGGTTACCCACATACAGCGGGAAATAATCAGGGTCGTTGCTCGCGATACCGGCCTGACCCATCAGCAGGTGGGTCTGGCTGGATGGGAAGCTGACATTCAATACCACGGATTCGTTCAGGCCCCGGACCTCGGGGATGGGAGCCGGATTCGCTCCCCGCGGCAATCCGTCAACGATTTGCCCGGCCCGGATTCGCGCCTGTCCGGGGCTTAGATCACCGACGATCACGAGCACCGCATTCGCTCCCACGTAAAACTCTTCGTGGAAATCAACCAGATCCTGTCTGCTTATCTGCGAGACTGTCTGCTCCTCTCCAAGGGGAGAATGGCTGTAGGGGTGGTCTGCGTACAATCTGTTGTAAAAAACCCGTGATGCGACACTCCCGGGAGATTGATCTCTCCTCTTCAACCCGATCAAAACCCGTTGCCTCACGCGTTCCATAGCATCTTCCGGGAACGAGGGTTGGCTAATGACTTCGCCAAACACGTCGATTGCACCGTCCAGAATTGCTTCGTCGCTGAGACTGCGCAGCTCGAATACCGCGATGTCACGCCCGCTGCCGGCAGAGTATTCCGCCCCAACGGATTCAAAACTGGTCGAAATCATATCGCCGTCCATGCTCGACGTACCCTCCTCGACCATACCCTTTACGATATTCGACAAGCCTTTCAGGTCGGCTGGGTCTCTTGCACTGCCTGCGTCAAATCCGACCACGAATTGCACCATGGGAATCTGATGCGTTTCGACGAAATATACCCTGGCGCCGTTGTCCGTGATCCAGTGCTGAATTTGTGAGAATGCAAGCGCTTCCGCGCCGATGGTAGCAAGCAATAAGAATAACAGGCCGTTAACCCGCATTTGCACCATGATCTATCCCTCCGCGTCCGTTTCTGGGGTCAGTACCGCCACCGTTGAATTGCTCTCCCTCAGATACCGCTTCACGACTTCGCGTACCTGCTCAGCGGTTACGGCACGCAGGCGGTCGTGAATTTCTTCGCCCAACTGCCACGCCAACCCGTTGGTCTCGAGAAGCCCCAGACGCATGCCCTGATAGAAACTGGAATCCTGCTGGTAGACCTTGCCGGCGACGATTTGTGCTTTGACCCTTTCCAGCTCCTCATCAGATACAGTTTCTTCACTCATTATCCGGATCTGCTCTTTAATTGCGGACTCCACCGCAGCGACCGTTTCACCTTGCGATGGATTCGCGCTGAACAAAAATATCGTGGCTTTACGTGCCAGCGGGTCGTAGCTGACGCCAGTGGAAGAAGCGATTCCCTGCTTGCGCACGAGTTCGGAATGTAGCCGGGCGCTTTTGCCACCGTCCAGCAGATACGCAGCCACCTCGAGTGCGTAGGGCGTCCAGTCCTCCATGTCTTTGGTCGTTGCGATCACCGGAACGTGATACCCGAGCAGGAGATACGGTACCTTGGCCGGAGCCCTGACTTCGATCCGGCGGCTCGCAGACTGAGGCCGTTCGCCACGATCCGCGATGCCCGGTATATCACGCGCTGGTATCCCGCCAAAGTATTTTTCGGCCAATTCAAATACCTCAACGGGTTCGACGTCGCCCACAACGACCAGTGTTGCATTGTTCGGTGCGTAGTAGCTGGAATACCAGCTTTTCAGATCTTCCACCCGCATCGCCTCGAGATCCGAGGGCCAGCCCACTATCGGATTGCGGTAACTGGAATCCGTGTATGCCGCGGCCATGAACCGTTCATAGGTTACTGCCTCAGGACTGTCATCCGTGCGCGAGCGCCGTTCTTCCTTTACGACCTCGACTTCTTTTTCAAACTCCGCCGTATCGAAAACCAAATCATGCATTCGCCCGGATTCGAGCCTGAATGCGGTCTCCAGGTGCGACTTTTCGAGGGTCTGGAAATAAGCCGTATAGTCGCGACCGGTAAAAGCATTCTCCCGTCCACCGAGCGCCGAAATGATTCGTGAAAACTCGTTAGGCGCCGTGGTGCTCGTGCCCTTGAACATCATGTGCTCCAGAACGTGGGATACCCCGGTCTTGCCATCCGGCTCGTAGCTGCCGCCGACCTTGTACCAGATCTGAGATACCACGATGGGCGCGCGGGTATCGGGCTTGACCAGCACCTTCAGTCCATTGTCTAGCACTTTCTCGTAGGCATCAGGCGCTGCCGGCTTTCGTGCGCTTTCAGTGGCACACGCCGCAACCACGCTGAACAGGCAAAGTAGGACCAAACTTTTTTTCATTTCACGATGTTCTCAATTAGTAGCGGAATTGCTTCACCGGTCCAGATTCAAGACCAGGATGAATCGGGCAAGTTCAAAAGAACATGGTAGGATACAGAAAATCGACGTACCGTAACATCATCACGCGGTCGAGCCCCGATCAATCAGGCCGTGCCCTTGAGCCCTGTGGCGCAACCTGGCAAACCGTTGATTGCGAACGACGCTGGAGCGTCATTTTTGATGGAAATACGCGGAATTGATCGGAGCCTCGCCTAAATCAGAAGTGAAACAGAATGGGCGCCAGTAAACTCCACAAGCGATTGAGCAAATCGAGGCTCTCGCTCTCCCGTGGTTTGTCCCAGCTTTTTGGTGCGACGAAGCTCGAAGACAGCGATTTCGATGATCTGGAAGATATCCTCATTAGTGCAGATGTCGGCGTTGCCGTGAGCGAACGCATTGTCGAGAGGCTGAGGGTGTCCGCCAAATCACACAGAGTATCGGACGTAGCGGCTCTGAACGAACTGATTCGTGAGGCCATGGTGTCGACGCTCGAGCAAACTGGCGCGCCGCCAGAATTGACCTGCAGACCTTACGTGCTGCTGGTGGTTGGGGTGAATGGTGTAGGAAAAACGACTTCGGTCGCAAAGATCGCCAACCGCTTCAAACAGGAGGGAAAATCGGTCATGCTCGCCGCAGCCGATACGTTCCGCGCCGCCGCGGTGGAGCAGCTGCAGACCTGGGCCTGCAGACTCGATATCCCGATCGTCGCACAGCACCAGGGCGCAGACGCGGCGGCGGTGGCTCACGACGCACTCAGTTCGGCACTGTCAAAGAACGTGGACATCCTTGTCATCGACACCGCCGGTCGTCAGCATACGCATAGTGACCTCATGGAACAGCTCAGGAAAATAAAGCGCGTCTTGAACAAAGTGTACGAGGGCGCACCCCATGAAATCATGCAGGTACTGGATGCCACAACCGGCCAGAATGCGTTGTCGCAACTGCGGCATTTCAACGACGCCGTTTCCGTCGACACTCTGTGCCTCACCAAACTCGACGGAACCGCCAAAGGAGGGATAGTCCTTGCGATATCACACGAGTTCCAACTTCCGATCCGCTACGTCGGTACCGGGGAGGGGTTCGACGATCTGCAGCCCTTCGATGCCCGGTCCTTTGTCGACGCACTGGTTCAGGAACAATGAGCCTGATCTGAACTCGGCTCTGGGCGGCAGTCATGATCCAGTTTGCGCAGGTTTCGAAGCGTTATGAGAGCGGCCACGAGGCCCTGAGAAACGTCAGTTTTTTCCTGGAGAAGCGGGAGATGGCATTTCTAATCGGGCGATCTGGAGCGGGAAAGAGCACTCTGCTCAAATTGATCATTCGCGTCGAAAATGTGACCCACGGGCAGCTCATCGTGAATGAACGCAACATTACCCGGATGAAGGATCGGCACATTCCGCGGTTGCGTCGCGAAATCGGTGTCGTATTCCAGAACCACAGACTGCTGCACGACCGAACGGTATTCGACAATGTGGCCCTGCCTCTCGTGGTGTCGGGGGTGGGGCACCGGGAGATCGGCCGTCGTGTCCGTGCCGCACTCGACAAGGTAGATCTGCTCAGCAAGGAGCGGCTCTACCCAATTATGTTGTCCGGGGGAGAGCAGCAACGCGTCGGTATTGCCCGGGCCGTGGTCAATCGCCCGCCGGTCCTGCTGGCGGATGAACCTACCGGAAACCTGGACCCGTTGCTATCCGACGAGATCATGGACATTTTCCACCAGTTCAACCAATTCGGAGTCACCGTGCTCGTTGCAACTCACGAGTATCGGCATATAGACCGACTCAGGAAGAGGGTACTGGAGCTCGACAACGGACGGCTTGTCAGGGGTGCAAGCGAGGAGCACGGTTGACAGAGTACCTGCTGAGGCATGTCCAGGTGCTGCTGGCCAGTTTTGGCCAATTGGCGCGTGCGCCCGGCTCTACCCTGATGACGGTCTGCGTCATCGGTATCACCCTGGCCTTGCCGGCCATGCTCTATCTCCTCGTCGATAACACCAAAAGCGTCATTAGAAACTGGCAGGGACGCCCTCAGGTTTCCGTTTTTCTGAAACAAAATGTAGCGGAACAGGATGTGCTATCGCTGCAGCAGGAGCTGGCTCGAAGACCCGAGACAGAAAGCATAGAACTGATAACGTCGGACGAGGCCCTGGAAGAATTCAAAACCCGTTCGGGATTCGGGCAGGCACTGGACATACTGTCGGAGAATCCGCTGCCTGCCTCGATCGTCATACATATCAGCGACGACGCGGGCGATCCGGCGGTTATCGAAGCCCTGGTAAGAGACATCGAGACCCGCCCGGAAGTGGACCTGGCTCAATGGGACCTCGCTTGGGTCAAGAGACTCCATGTTATTCTGAAGCTCGTTCAAAGGGCCGTGATCGTGCTGGCGGCCCTCCTGGGATTGGCCGTGATCATTATCGTGAGCAACACCAGCCGCCTCGCCATCCTGAATCGCAGAGATGAAATCGAGACAATGAAACTCATCGGCGCTACCGATGGTTTCATCCGGCGCCCGTTTCTCTATGGGGGCGTGATCCAAGGCGTGCTGGGCGCGGTGTGCGCGATTATGATCGTGTCAGTATGCTTAAGCCTCCTGGACGGTCCGATCGCTGAATTGCTGGCGCTCTATCACGGCGGATTTGCAATGTCGGGGATAAACCCGAGAACGATTTCAATGCTGCTAGTGGCCGGCGGCGTCCTGGGCTGGCTGGCGGCGCGAACCGCCGTCGGACGCCACCTGCGCCGTATCGAACCTCAGTAAATGTTTTCGAACTGGCCCGCATATCGCCCCTCCGCGGGGTAGCCCTGATTCATTTCGAGGTTGATCCCATTGATTTCTATGCAACTTTTTCTGTAATTAGCACTCCAACTTACTGAGTGCTAAAATACCGTCAATTCGATTGCAGGAGTTCAATATGTCTCAAACCTTACCTATTCCGATTGACATCCCGAATGGTCAGGGCCTCGCGTCCTACATTCAAGCGGTGAACACTGCGCCCGTCCTGACCGCAGATCAGGAACGTGAGCTCGCTATCCGCTATGGTCAGGATAACGATCTGGATGCCGCGCGGGAACTGGTATTGTCGCAATTGCGCCACGTCGTCCGTGTTGCGAGAGGTTTTTCCGGCTATGGACTGCCTCTGGCCGACCTTATACAGGAAGGCAACATTGGGCTGATGAAAGCCGTTAAAAACTTCGATCCGGAGCGGGGTGTCCGCCTGGTTTCCTTTGCTGTGCACTGGATCAAGGCTGAGATCTACGACTACGTTCTCCGCAACTGGCGAATCGTAAAAATGGCAACGACCAAGGCGCAGAGGAAACTTTTCTTCAATCTGCGCAAATCAAAGGTCCGTCTTGGCTGGCTTCGCGAGAATGAAATTGAGCGGATTGCCGAAAACCTTGATGTGCCGCGTGATACCGTGCGGGAAATGGAAGCGCGAATGTCCGGGCTGGACCTGTCGTTCGACGGCGATGACTCCGATGAGGAATACACCGCGCCGGCTAGCTATTTACCGGATCTTCAGTACAATCCCGAACGCCTGATCGCGAAAGCTGATGAAGAGGAAGTGATGAACTTGCGGTTGCATCAGGCGATAACCGTACTCGACGAGCGGAGTCAAGACGGCAATGCCTATCCCGGCGCTGGCTGGTCCAGGCCCCGATGCACTTGGGCTTCATTCGATCCATAGCACCGGCTATGCCTCTCACTCCAGCCCGGCGTGCATCGGCACCTGTCCTGCGCAATCGCTCGGGATGCTGGTGAGAAATGCGGGTAAGCCGGGCGAACAACTGCAATGCGCGGGCTAATCCACTTGCCTTGGTGACGGCGGACCGTAAATCTCTGTGTTGAAGTAAGTGTAGTCGCCTGCCTCCTCGACCCTGAGCAGTATTTCACCTTTCACCATAGCTACGACCTTAAAGAATCCCGCCTCGATACGGGGTTCGAACAGTTCATCCATGACCGAGATATGGTCGATCTTGCGTAGCTGGAAAGGTCTCCAGAAAGGTCCCTGCCGCTTGGACGAGTGGTATCCGCGGACCTGATAAGCGAGCAGGTTCAGCGATTTCTCCTCGGACAGAAATATCAAATGCGGTTCCAGAACCCGGGGAGCCACGCGCCTGTCGTAGTGCACTTTCAGACGCCGTCGGCTGCGCATAGCGGCCGCCACGATGGTTTGTACGTTTGGAATCAATTGCCCGCGGTCTCTCAGCCCGTCGTTCGGAGTAGCCTTTGCGGCCAATAATATACTCCAAATCCGCTATCAAGGCACAGCGCGGGAACACGGAATGAGGTTGGCCGGATTACTGCAACAGTCCCGTGTTCTGCAGAGTGATAGTCTGGTTTTTATCTTCCTTTTTCCGCAATACCAGGAGGTATCCGAGGCCGTTGCTGGAGTAGCGTTCGATCTCGAAAGCGTTCAGTGGCGACGCGGCGAAATCCAACACATCCGCCAATGTGGAACGGCTTGTTGGGTAGCGATTGTTTTGCCGGTAGTAGTTATCCAGGTTCATCCTAGCTTCGCGCAAAACGTGTTTTTCATCGACTTTGGAATCGGGCTGTGCTTTGCTGTCCGCGGCAGCGGCTTGCAGGCCATTGAGTATCCGGTTGATCTCCTGGAGCCGCAACGGTTGATCTTCGAACGCCTGCTGAAGCGCAAAAAGTTCCTGCTCCACCGCCCGCACCTTGCCGTCCCACAACAATCGCTGGATGCGGATCAACGGCATGTAGTACTCCAGTTCATCCTTCGCTTCATGATGTATATTGCTTTCTGCCGGCGAGTTTTCCATTACCACGCGAAACATATGCTCGGCTTTGCGCAGGTCCCCCTGACCCTTGTACGATCTTGCTATCTCCATGGCGCTGTGGGCCTTCTGCATATTCGTACCATCTGCAGCAACTTGCAGCATGACGAAAACCCCGAGAATGGCGGCGGCTAATCGAATCGATATTCCGAGTTCATTCCTCATTGCGGAAAAGCCACCAGATGCGTGGCCTGTAATCGTACCTTTACCGCGTCGCCCAGTTCGAAATTCGCATCACTGGGAAACAAGGACAGTACCTGGCTGCCGTTGCTCGTACGCAGCGTATACAGAACGTCCGCTCCCTTGAAAACCTTGCGTATCACAGTGGCGACAATGCCGTCGGAATCTGCTGGTACGACATCATCCGGTCGGATCAACACATCCATGACGTCACCACGCGCGCCCTTGCCCGTAGATTTACCTGTGATTCTGCCAATCCCCGTTTCTACGATTCCGGTTTCAACGATCTCTCCTGGAAGGAACACACCGTCTCCAATGAAATCCGCGACGAACCGGGTCGCCGGTTCATGATACAAATTATAAGGCTTGTCCCACTGCAGTATCCGGCCTTCCTGCATTACTCCGACGTAGTCGCAAAGGGAAAAAGCATCATTCTGGTCGTGAGTAACCAGCACGCATGTCGTTCCCTGCTCCTTGAAGATATCCCGGACCTCGTGACCCAGCCGTTCCCGGGTTTCGACGTCGAGATTGGAAAACGGCTCATCCATCAGGATAAGGTCGGGCTTGGGTGCGAGGGCCCGCGCCAGCGCCACTCTTTGCTGCTGCCCCCCAGACAACTCGTGCGGATAACGCTTATCCATCTCCAGCAGGCCAACCCGCTGCAGCAGACGCCGGACTTGTTGCTTCCTCTGGTCGGAGTCGAGGGTTTTGAGCCCAAATCCAACGTTGTCCTGAACCGTCAGGTGGGGGAACAGAGCGCTGTCTTGAAAAACCATGCCAACCTTTCGCTGTTCGGGTGCGACACCGAATCCCGGCCTCGACACGGTGCGGCCCCGGATGCGTATTTCACCCTGGGAGAGGGGGTGGAAACCGGCGATGGCTCTCAACACCGTGGTCTTGCCGCAGCCGCTCGGGCCAAGTAGACAAGCCAGGGATCCCTGGCTTACTTCAAACGATAAGTCCTTTACGGTGGCATGCGCATCATGCTTACAGACTATCGATTTGATATCCAGAAGCTTCATCGTGGCGAATTTTCAGAGCCCGGCTTGTTCGTTGAGGATGTACCCCATGGTCAGACGGCGGGCAGATGCGATTTCAACTATACACCCGGATGGCTGCCACGAGCCTGTCCACCAGCAAATTCGCTTCTTCATCGTCCAGGACAAGAGGGGGCAGCAAACGCACAACGTTCCCCGCCGTTACGTTGATCAGCAATCTCTGATTCAGGCACAATGAAACAAGATCCGGGCACGGTTTATCGAACTCAAGCGCTATCATCAGGCCCATGCCCCTGATAGAACGAATTCTTTGATCAGAAGCCAAACGATTACTTAGATCCCTCAGTATCCGCGTTCCCAATTCGCCTGCCCGATTGACCAGATCGTTGCGTTCGATTTCACCGACGACGGTAAGCGCGGCACGGCATGCAAATGGACTTCCTCCGAAAGTCGTACCATGGCTGCCAGCCGTAAGCAATCCGCTCGCGGTGCCCGCTCCCAGACATGCCCCTACTGGCACGCCATTACCAAGGGCTTTCGCCACGGTGACCACATCCGGTTGAATGCCTTCATGCTGAAACGCAAACCATTTTCCCGTCCTGCCCATGCCGGTCTGAATTTCATCGACCATCAAAAGCCAACCCCGCCGGTCACAGTGATCTCTCAACCCGGCAAGATAATTCTTGTCCGGAATGTTGACGCCTCCTTCACCCTGGATTGGCTCGACCAGCACCGCCACGATATCCGGATCACTTTCCGCTAACTGAGAAACCGCATCGAGATCGTTGTAAGGCACCCTCTTGAAGCCGGTTACCAGGGGCTCGAATCCCGCATGGGCTTTGCGATTACCGGTTGCCGTGAGCGTCGCCATGGTACGGCCGTGGAAACTGCCCTCCGTGACCATAATGCTCGGTAACCGGACTTTCTTGCCATGGCCGTAGCGCCGCGCAATCTTTATCGCGGCTTCATTGGCCTCGGCACCCGAATTGCAGAAAAAAGCGCTGGACATTCCGCTCAAATCACACAGCTTGCGGCCCAATTCCTCTTGCAGCGGGATGCGATAGAGATTCGAAGTGTGGATCAGGTTCCGTGCCTGATCGCCGAGCGCATCCGCCAACACATCGTTGCCATGGCCCAGAGCTACCACCGCAATGCCGCTAAGGGCGTCCAGATAAGCGTTACCCTTCTCATCCCATAGCCAGGCGCCTTTGCCACGAACAAAAGCCAGCGGCAGCCTCTGGTAAGTCTGCATCAGGTTAGTGCCGGCTTCATTCATAGAGGAAAAAAAGATAGCGCCGGATAGGCGTCGTGCGATCCGCCGGTCTAAAAGAGTCCACCGCCGTGTGCCGGTGAACCGGTGATCATGAAAAACAGCATTGGGATCGAAAGCATCGTATTCGTGCGCGATGCCAGTAGGGCGACACGCGCACCCTTTACTTTATCTTCGTCGCTGGCCTCGACCAGGCCCAGCAGTTTCTTCTGATTTGGCCAGATCAATGCCCATACGTTGAACAGCATTATGGTACCCAGCCAGGCACCCACCCCAATGGGTGCGGCGGAGCCCTGCAGCATGAATGCCCGCGCCACGCCGTTCATCTCACCAGTGCCGTGACCGAGCATCAGATACGCCGCACCTGTCAACCAGGTTGCCACCGCAGCCCACCGGAACCACAACAACGCGCGGGGAGCGATGTGTTTGGTGATCCCAGCGGCAGTCCCGTCCGCCTTTGCGCCGGCAAGTCCCGGAACCTGGACGAAATTGAAATAGTAAAGCAATCCGAGCCAGGTAATCCCGGCCAGCACATGGAGCCATCTCTCTATAGCCAGAAACAAAGGGTCCATCACGATCCTCCCACAAGCACTAAACCAGAAAGCCTTTTACGAATACGTAGAGCACCAGTGTAAGCACCACACCAGAGGTGATCGTGCCGGTAATCGAATCCAGTGGATTTTTCATGTTTGCTCCGCAGCGGCTTTTATGATTGGTCGGTAGACTATGCCAACCTGCAAACGAATTTCAAGCAGTACTTGAGTCTTGTTTGCAAACAGATGAAGATACCGAGTTTTTCCCACCACGGACGCAATCATGATAAAGAAGGTAGTATTGGCCTATTCCGGAGGACTCGATACGTCGGTGATCCTGAAGTGGCTTAAGGAACAGTACAACTGCGAGATCGTCACGTTTACCGCCGACATCGGTCAAGGCGAGGAACTGGAACCGGCCCGGTTGAAGGCACAGCAACTTGGCATAAGTGAAATTTACATCGAAGACCTGCGGGAGGAATTCGCCCGGAATTTCATCTTTCCAATGTTCCGCGCCAACACCGTGTACGAGGGAGAATACCTGTTGGGGACCTCGATCGCACGTCCCCTGATTGCAAAGCGTCTGGTGGAAATCGCCGCGACCACCGGTGCAGATGCCATATCACACGGCGCTACCGGCAAAGGCAATGATCAGGTGCGATTCGAACTCGGTGCTTATGCTCTGAATCCGGAAATCAAGATCATAGCCCCCTGGAGGGAGTGGGACCTCAACTCTCGAGAAAAGCTCGTGGCCTATGCCGATCAACATGGCATTCCGGTGGAGAAAAAAGCCGACGGCAGTTCCTCGTATTCAACGGATGCCAATGCACTGCATATATCTTATGAAGGCGGCAGCCTTGAAGATCCCTGGCATGAACCGGACGATGAGATGTGGAAGCTCACCGTCTCTCCCCAGGATGCGCCGGACCAGGGCGAATCAGTCGAACTCGAATTCCGACAGGGCGATGTCGTGGCGGTCTGTGGCGAACCACTGTCGCCGGCGGGGGTCATGGAGACACTGAACGCACTTGGTGGCCGTCACGGTATAGGACGTGCCGATATCGTCGAAAACCGCTACGTCGGCATGAAGAACCGCGGCTGTTATGAGACACCGGGCGGGACGATCCTGTTGAAAGCCCACCGTGCGCTGGAGTCGATAACGCTTGACCGGGAGGTCGGACACCTCAAGGATGAACTCATGCCGCGATATGCGACGCTCATCTACAACGGTTACTGGTGGAGCCCCGAACGGGAAATGATGCAGACGATGATCGATGCTTCACAGAGGGTCGTCAACGGCTTCGTCCGATTGTCTTTATACAAGGGCAACGTGATTGTCACCGGGCGACGGTCGGACGCCGATTCCCTGTTCGATGAGAAAATCGTGACTTTCGAAGACGACGAGGGCGCATACAATCAGTCCGATGCGGAAGGCTTTATCAAGCTAAACGCCCTGCGTCTCCGGCTTGCCGGCAAGATGAGGAATGCGGGCGGCAAAATGCCTGTTTGATGGATACACGGGACCTTACCGTAATAGTTCCCGTGCTCGATGAATCGACGCGCGTTCCGTCACTCTGCTCGCACCTAAATTCCCTGCCCTGCCCCGTTATCGTCGTCGACGGCGGAAGCACGGATAGGACCTATTCGGACCTGTGCACCATGGCGGCAGCGAATGTCCGGGTGGTGCAAACAGAAACCGGCCGGGCCCGGCAAATGAACTTCGGCGCTTCGCTCGCGGAAACGACATGCCTGCTGTTCCTGCACGCGGATACGATGCTGCCGTCGGATGGAATCAACCTGGCCACGGACGCGCTTGCAAGAATGTCTTCGGAGTGGGGCCGATTCGACGTTACGTTCGATGATAACTCGCCAGCAATGAACACCATTGCCCGGTTCATGAACCACCGCTCGATACTAACCGGGATATGCACCGGTGATCAGGCCATTTTCACCACCGCCCGCGTGTTCGAAGCCGCGGGCGGGTATCCGGAAATCCCGCTGATGGAAGATATCGAACTCTCTAAGCGGCTCAGAAGAACCGGTTGGCCAATCAGGATCCGGGCACCGGTCGTTACAGCCAGCCGCCGATGGAGAAAGAACGGGGTATTCCGGACCGTAGGCACCATGTGGTGGCTGCGCATACTGTATTGGACCGGCGTTTCCCCTGGCGAACTGGCGGAGCGATACGGGCATGCCCGCTGACGGCCCCGCTCCCGCACTGATACTCCTCGCCAAGAGCCCGGTACCCGGGCAGGTCAAAACGAGGCTGATGCCCGAGCTTAGCGCACATGATGCAGCGGAGGTGGCTGCCGCGCTCATCAGGGCGTCCGTTCGACTCGCCGTCCACGCCTGGACCGGGCCGGTCTACCTACTCGGCTGGCCGGACCTGGAACATGACGTGTTCAATGATCTTGCTGAAAGCACCCGTATTCAGCTCGGCGTCCAGATCGAGGGAAGCCTTGGAGAAAAAATCAGCGGCGCCATTTGCAGCCATACGGCCAGAGGGATTCCCGCCGCCGTAATGGGATGTGATATTCCGCATTGCCCACCTTGTCAGCTTCAACTGGCGGGTGAATCACTTAAAGCGGGACGCAACGTAATCGGACCGGGCACGGATGGAGGCTACTACCTGATTGGACTGCAGAATTGCCAGCCGGGCTTGTTTTCCGGAATAAGTTGGGGTGGTGTGGATGTGTTCCCCAAAACGATGGAGCTCGCAGCGGCACTGGGCATTGAATTCACTGTACTCGACACGTTGCGGGACATCGACGACTATCGAGATCTCGTCGCCTTGGCAGATCAGGTACCAATACTGAAACCATGGAGCCTATAAAATATGCGTGCTCTCCCCACAATACTTTCTATTATTGGAAAATAATATATATTTTTGACACTTCTATTAAAAATAGACGCTAGCCTAAACATATTCTTCCATTTTTCCATATGTGGGTAATATGTTATATAAATATCCTTACTTATTGGCTATGGTGGGAATAACATTTGCTTAAACCGCACATTGCACCAGTATCCCGAGCGATGACGCAGGATAGGTTTGGCTGAGCGCCGGTCTGGTGCAATATGCGGGTTTATCAGCATTTCGCGCCGTGGTTCGCGCTCAGTCTAATCAGCAGTGGCGGTAGGAACAAAAAATCTGCGATCAACGCAAATACGATTACGATGGCGGTCAACAACCCCATACCGGAGTTGACCTGAAACGCAGATTGCGACAAAACGAGGAATCCCGCGACCAGGACAAGGGATGTGACCCACAACGCCATACCCACCGTTGAGAACGCATAGCGCACCGCATCCTGGGCATCCATGCCCTGCTCACGTCGGGCACGTTCATATTTCGTCAGAAAGTGCACGGTGTCGTCCACGATGATGCCAAGGCTCATGGCACTCACAACGGATATGGCCAACCCAATTTGCCCGACCACGATGCCCCACAGCCCGAAGGCCAGTGCCGCGGGCACCAGGTTGGGCACCATGCTTATCAAGCCCAGCTTCAAGGATCGCAGGGCGACTATCAGAATCAACGAAATCAGCACCAGCGCGGCCGTGGTCCCCACCAACATGCTCTTGATATTCCTTCCCGTGATGTGGGCGAACATGATGTTGGGACTCGATCCCTTGACATCTCCGGATCTGTTGAGACCATTGGCCCGAATCCATTCGCGCGCCCTCTCGACCATGTCCAAAGTATCTTTGGTGGACAGACTCTCCGTGGTGACTATGAACCGTGTTGCAGATTTGTCGATATTTATCTGGTCATTGAGGTCCAGACCGTACGGCAGCGACATTTCATAGAGAAGAAGATACTGGGCAGCTAGATCCCGCTGCTGCGGGACCCGGTACCATTCATCGGCATCCTCATGAAGGTTTTTATTCAGTCGTTTGAGCGTATCGGTAATCGTGTTGACGTGTATCACACGAGGCTGCTGCCTGAACCACTGCGCAAATCGTTCGATTGTTGCCAGGAACTCGGGATTCGAGATGCCGCTGGATTCACCAGCGTACAGTGAATACTGAATGGTATAGATTCCGGTCAGGTTTTCGGTCGTGTAGTCCGTAACAGACAGGACGAAGGCCAGCATCACCCCGAGGGCGACAAGATTTCCCATGTCTCTGAAGGGCGGGACATCGCCCAGGTTCATACTCAGAAACCCGATTGCCGTGGTTATGCTGGTCAGGAAAACCGGTTGCAGATTCAACCTCAGGCTTTCACCGAGCGCCGAATACTTATCGGCACCATTGCGCATTGCGTGGATAAAATTGACCAGGATGTGAACACAGTCGGCCACCGCAAGGGTCAATATAATCGTCGGCGCGATTGCCGACGCGCCGGTCAACTTGATACCTGCCCAGCCGGCCAAACCCATGGTGATCACCACCGTGAATGCGATCAACAGGACCGTGCCCACGGTGCCGACCAGCGAGCGAGTCAAAAATCCCAGGACCAGCACGACCACCGCGAACATGATCGGTATCAGGGTCTGTATGTCATGTTGAGACGCTTCCGGAAATGCGTTGTTCATCATCACAATACCGGTCATTCGCAGGTCGATATCGGGAAACCGTTCGATCAACGCGGATTTCAGGGAACGTGCGAAATCCACGATCTCCGGTACTTCCAGATCGGTTCGGACACCGGGAGGCTGGACCGTCACGTTTATCCCGGTGACATGGCCCCTGCCGGAAACCAGCCTGTTACGCAACAAGGGTTCCGATAACGCGATTTCACGTAGTGAATCAAGTTCCGAATCCGTAAGTGATTTCGCATTGGTATACATATCCTGCACGATAAGATCATCACCCTCTCCCCGCGTGTGCTGAAAGTTCGAGAGAGAATCGACGCGGATGGAATAGGGAATCTGCCAGGCCTGTTCAGTCAACCACTCGACGGCTTCCAGCGTCGAGCGGGTGAATACATCGCCGCTTGCGGGCGAGAGCACGAATAATAAATTGTCGTACTTCGTGTATGTGTTCTGAATCGTTTCGAATGCCTGCAGCTGCGGGTTGTCATCGCTGAACCATATTCGATAATCGGTATCGAAATGCAAATAGCGGACGCCACTTCCCGCAACAATAGTGGCAACGAGGGTCAAACCGACGATCAGGTAACGCCAGCGTATCGCCCATCTTGCTACTCGCTCTCCCAACAATTACTCCTTGCTGCCAGCCTGCGTCCGTGCGCACGCAGACCGCGAACGAATGCTACCCATGGTGGTTACGAAAATCCGATACGACTGCAACTGTGGTCCCCCGCCGGGTACACCATGCCCCATGTCAGGGCTGCGGATTGCGCTGATGCGTGTGGATCATACGCTAACTGCGCCAGAATGCACCGCTGAACAACACCAGCAGGGTAAATAGTTCCAGTCTCCCTAAAAGCATGCTGAAACACAGCACCCATTTTCCCGACATGCTGATACCGGAGTAGTTTTGGGCAACCTCTCCCAGGCCGGGCCCAAGGTTGTTCAAACACGCCGCAACTGCTGAAAAGGCCGTTACCCAGTCCTCCCCGGTCGCGGACATGACCACGCCGAGCACCGCGAAACTGAGCATATACAGAGAGAAAAAGCCCCAAACGGCGTTGCTAACGCTGTCAGAGACCGGTTTACCGCCAAGCTTGAGCGGTAACATGGCGTTGGGATGAATGAGCCTAACGATTTCGCGGCGCCACTGGCGGTAAAGCAATACGATACGGAGCACTTTTATGCCGCCCGCGGTAGACCCCGCACAGCCGCCTATAAAACTCAGCAAAACCAGGAATACCGGTAGAAAAGTAGGCCACCAGTGATAACCTCCGGTAGTAAATCCCGTGGTCGTCGCAATCGATACGGTCTGAAGCAGCCCCTGCCGGATCAACTCGCTCGGCTCCGCGAAAGTCTGATAGCCAGCGAGTACACCGATCACGAAGACGGCAGCCGCGAGCACACCGACGAGAAACACCATGACTTCGTTGTCCTGCACATAGGCAACCAGGCTTTTCGACTGCCACGCCAGGAAATGCAGCGCGAAGTTCACTCCGGCAATCAACATGAAAACAATGGCGACCAGGTCAACCGCCATGCTGTCGAAATAGCCCAGGCTCGCGTCGTGGGTCGAAAAACCACCTATCGCAACGGTGGAGAAGCTGTGCCCGACCGCGTCAAACCATGTCATACCGGCCAGCCGGTAGCTCACAGCGCAGACCACGGTCAAGCCAAGATAGATATACCAGAGCGCTTTCGCGGTCTCCGTAATCCTTGGAGTCAACTTGGTGTCCTTCATCGGCCCGGGCGTTTCCGCCCGAAACAGCTGCATACCGCCCACACCAAGCATCGGCATTACCGCCACAGCCAGCACGATGATGCCCATCCCACCCAGCCACTGGAGCTGCTGACGGTAATACCTTACCGATTGGGGCAGGTGATCGATACCCTCCAGCACCGTGGCGCCCGTCGTGGTCAACCCGGACATCGACTCGAATACGGCATCGGTGAAAGAAAGCAGTGGCTTATGGACCAGGTATAGCGGGATCGCCCCGTAGAGTGCCAGCACGGTCCAGAACAACACGACCACCATGAAACCATCGCGGTAGCGCATGTCCTTGCTCACGTGATTGTTGAACAGCCACAACCCCGCCCCGGTGAGCAGCGTGACGAAGAAGGCGATGGCGAAGGGGCCCGTTGCACCGTCGTCGTATAAATACGAGAGCAGTATCGGTGGGATCAGCGAGGTGCTGAAGATAATCAGCAGCACTCCCACGATCTTCAAGACGACCTGGTATTGCATCTAGCTCGAATTTTTCACCAAGATCGCGGATGATGATTCATGAAAGCGATGAACATCACAGATACATGACGTCGACCTGAAACAATCTTTCGACCTCCGGGATGTACTTCTTGTCCACGACGAAGAGAATGATGTGATCCTCGGATTCGATGACGGTGTCTTTATGGGCAATCAGCACTTCATCGTTCCTGAGGATGGCGCCGATACCAGTACCCGCCGGCAGCGGCAGATCGCGGACGCCACGCCCCACGACTCGTGATGAATTTCGGTCACCGTGCGCGATAGCTTCTATTGCCTCCGCGCTGCCGTGTTTCAAAGAGTGCACCGCCACGATGTCTCCGCGGCGGATATGCGCCAGTATGCTACCCACGGTGGCCAGCCTGGGGGAGATCACGACATCCAGTTCGCTGTGCTCGAACAGATCCACATAAACGGCGCGGTTGATCAGCGCCATCACCCGGTGTGCACCGAGTCGTTTGGCCAGCATTGCCGATAATATGTTTGCCTCGTCGTTGTTCGTTACCGCGCAAAACACGTCCATGCTGTCGATGTTTTCCTGGCGTAACAATTCCTCGTCCGCCGCGTCCCCAAGTAGAACCACCGTGTTGTTCAAACGGTCTGCCACGCTTTCGGCAGATGCCGGGTTACACTCGATGACCTTGACCGAGTAACCCTTTTCCTCGAGATTCGTGGCCAGACCAAACCCGATATTTCCACCGCCAGCCAGCATTACACGATTCACCAAGCGGTCCACTTTGCGCATTTCTCTCATCACGTCGTTGATGTTTTCACGCGCCGCCACGAAAAACACCTCATCCTCGAGTTTGATGATGGTGTCGGCTTCGGGTGAAATGACTTTCTCCGAGCGGTAGATCGCCGCAACACGGGCATCCACGTTTGGCACGTGGTCCCTCAGTTCCGATAGTGGACACCCGACCATGGGGCCGTCATGGTCTGCGCGCACTCCGGCCAGCTGTATCCTGCCACCGGCAAAGTCCAGCACCTGTATGGCACTCGGATATTCGACCAGGCGCATTATATGGTTGGTCAGTATCTGCTCCGGGCTGATCAATACATCGACGGGGAATGCGTCAGTGTCAAAAATCTCCTGGCAGGTGAGATATTCCGGTGCCCGAATGCGCGCCATCTTGGTAGGCGTATCGAACATGGTGGCGGCTATGGTGCATGCCACCATGTTGATCTCATCACTGTTGGTAACCGCCAGCAAAAGATCTGCATCTTCGGCTCCGGCGCGGCTCAGCACACTAGGATATGCGGCGTTCCCGGCAACCGTTCTGATATCGAGCCGATCCTGCAGCTGACGCAATGCATTGGCATCGATGTCGATCAGCGTTATATCGTTCGCTTCCCCAGACAGCACTTCGGCGGTTGACGCGCCGACCTGGCCGGCGCCTAGAATGATGATCTTCATATCGAAGTTTTGTTATTTATTCGACTTCTTTATCGATTTTGGATCGATATCCAGTGACTTCAGCTTCCGATACAGATGGGTCCGTTCGATGCCGACCAGGGGCGCAAGCTCGCTGACACTGCCGCGCACCTCGCGCAGTCTTTGAATCAGATACGATCTTTCGAACATATCCCTTGCTTCCCGCAGCGGCAGGTCCAGCATTGATTCCGAAAACCACTGATGATCGGCGCTCTGCTTTTTCATGCCGAGGGCATCTTCAATCTCCTCGGCACTGACATCGACTTCCTTGTTCAAAATCAGAACGCGTTGAATAACGTTCCTGAGCTCGCGGACGTTCCCCGGCCAGGCGTAGTGTCGCATGGCATTTAGCGCCCCGGTTGAAAATTTTCGGTAAGGCAGCTGTTCCTTCTCGACCATCCAGTTGAGATAGAACTCGGTCAATTCAGGGATATCTTCGATATGTTCGCGCAAGGGAGGCACGTGAATCGGCACGACGTTCAAACGGTAATACAGATCCTCCCTGAACCTCCCCTCGCGTACCAGAACCGGCAGATCCCTGTTGGTAGTCGCGATGATACGGACATCCATATCGATGTTCTTCTGTCCCCCAACCCGCACAAAGGTGCCGTCTTCGAGCGCGCTCAGCAGTCTCGCCTGCACCTCGAGGTTCGCGTCGGTAATCTGGTCCAACACCAGCGTACCCCCCTGCGCTTCCTCGAAACGGCCGCGCCCTATGTGGCCGTTCTGTTCGCTACCGAACAATTGCACCGCCAGGTTTTCTCCTGGTATGGCGGCGACGCTGATTTCCACCAGCTGATTCGCCGCTCTTTTGCTAAGTTGGTGCAGCATCCGTGCAGCCACCCTCTTGCCACTTCCCGGATCTCCGGTTACCAGCACCCAGCTGTCGGTGGCGGCTGTCCGGGTTATGAGATCCTTGAGTCTGCTGATCTGTTCGCTTTTGCCAATCAGTTCGGCACTGGGCTGCAGCCGATCCTTGAGATTGAGGTTTTCCAGCCGCAGCTTCTCGCTCTGCAGCGCCCGATTCACGGTGATCAACAGCTTGGCTGTCGACAGCGGTTTCTCCAGAAAATCATAGGCCCCGTAGCGGATCGCCTCGACCGCCGTCTCTACATTGCCATGCCCCGAAATCATGATAGTGGGCGCTCTGAGCGCATCATCTTTCGACCATTCCTTGAGCAGCGAAATGCCGTCCGTCCCCGGCATCCAGATGTCGAGCAGTACCAGATCGAACTTGTGCTCTTTTCGGAGCCGTCTGGCGCTGTCGCCGCCTTCCGCTGTCAGGACCCCATACCCTTCGTCTTCCAGAACGTCCTGCACGACCTGTCTGATATCGGGTTCATCATCGACGATCAGGATTGTTTGTCCGCTCATGCTTTCTCCCCGGTGGACCCGACCTTGGCGAACTCAGTCACGGAATTCGATCGATAGTTCGTCTGGGGCAATCTGATCGTGGTCCTGGTGCCCTCGCCCGGCCGGCTGTCCACCCAGACCCCGCCGCCATGTTCCTCAACGATCCTTTTTACGATCGCCAGTCCAAGCCCGGTGCCTTTTTCCTTCGACGTGGCGTAAGGCTCGAATAACTTGCTCATCATTTCCTCGGGGATGCCGGGCCCGTTGTCGCGAACCACCAGCTCGACGTAGCTGTTGTCTCCCGTTTCCACGGTCCGGGTAGATAGCACGATGGCCGGAGCTTCCGTATTTACCAGCGCATCCTGAGCGTTGATCAACAGGTTGTTGAGCACCTGCCGCAACCGGCCCGCGTCGGCTGTTATGCGGGGCAATTGAGTGTCCAGATCATAGGTAAAGCCAATCCCGCGATCATCCCGCTTGTACAGCTCGGAAACGTCCGTAATCAGGTTATTCAGATTGACTTCCTTCAATTCCATACGCACCGGCTGTGCGTAACTCGAGAAAGCGTTGACCATTTCCTCCATCGACTGTACCTGTTGTACGATGGTCCGGGTCGCGCGGTCCAGCGTTGCGCGATCAGCACCCGTCAGCAGTCCCAGATACTTGCGCCTTATCCGTTCGGCAGACAACTGGATCGGGGTCAGGGGATTCTTGATCTCGTGCGCCAAGCGCCGGGCAACTTCTCCCCACGCCGCGTCCCGCTGCGCCTGGATGAGATCGGTGATGTCGTCGAACACGACAACATAATCGCCCCGGCCGGTCAGTTTCGTACCCCGAA
>CAMYOI010000018.1 GCA_947259955.1 uncultured Gammaproteobacteria bacterium | reverse complement strand
TCGCCGATCCTGTTTCTCGCATCATCGAGGTCGACGGTCCAGTCGAGCCCGACCGCCTCGCACCCTGCGCTCGCAATCTTTTCCAGCCACTGCCCCGCGCCCTTGGTGAACAGGATCACGGGCGGTCTGTCCTCCTTGAGGGCCCTGTCCAGAGCGTTAACGATGTTGCGCATGTAACCGAGAGAGTAGTCCTCGTAATCCCTACTCGTAAGCACGCCACCCCAGGTATCGAAAATCATCAGTGCCTGCGCGCCGGCCGCGACCTGGGCGGCTAGGTAATCCGCGACAGCGGCCGCCAACTTCGACAGCAGCAAATGTGCGGTCTCGGGTTCATCGTAAATGATCTTCTTGATCAGGCTAAATTCCTTGCTGCTCCCACCTTCGACCATGTATGTGGCAAGCGTCCATGGACTCCCGGCGAATCCAATCAACGGGACCCGATCATCCAGTTCCCGCCTGATCAGGCGCACCGCTTCCATGACGTAACCCAGGTCCGACTCGGGGTCGGGAACTGCAAGATTCTCGATATCCGCGCGGCTGCGCAAAGGCTTTTCTAGACGAGGTCCGACGCCTTCTTCGACCGACAGTCCGAGTCCCATGGCGTCGGGAATCGTAAGAATATCGGAAAAGAGAATTGCCGCGTCCAGGTCGAACCTCCGCAGGGGCTGCAAGGTGACTTCGCACGCTAATTCCGGCGTTTTACAGAGGGTCAGGAAGTCCCCGGCGCGGGCACGAGTAGCCCGATATTCCGGCAGATACCGGCCGGCCTGTCGCATGATCCATACCGGTGTGCAATCCACGGGTGCACGGGCAACCGCCCTCAAAAACCGGTCATTCTTCATTTGTGTCACCAGAGCCGCGGGCCAGCAATTGATGCATTTAGTTCATGCCGAGAACAGGTTCGAGATCTCATCCTGGACCTCTTGTGCTGCCCGCTTGGGGTCATCGGCATCCCGGATGGGGCGACCTACAACAATATAGTCAGCGCCATTTCTGAATGCCTGAACCGGCGTTACGACGCGTTTCTGATCATCGTCATTATCAACGGGCCGGATGCCGGGAGACACCACCAGAAATTTTTCGCCAAGAGCTGAACGCAATCCCTTGGCCTCGAGGCCCGAGGCTATCACGCCATCGCATCCCGCCTGAACGGCTCGGCGCGCGCGGGATATCACCAGGTCTCCGACGTCGCAATCAAATCCCAGGTCGTCGAGGTCGCCGCGATCGAGACTGGTCAACACCGTAACCGCCAAAAGTTTGACATCGCCCTTGGCCTCGGCGGCGGCGCGCATGATCGCATCATTGCCGTGCACCGTGGCAAAGCTGATACCGCGGCCGGTCAACTGACCAACAGCGCGGCCAACGGTCGTGGGCACGTCGAAAAACTTGAGATCGACGAATACTTTTTTATCCTTGTCGCGGAGCCAGTCGATCAAATCGAAGCTGTCGCGAGTCATAAACAGTTCAAGCCCGACCTTGTAAAAATGGGCGCTGTCACCGACAGCCTCGACCAGCGCACGTGCCCGTGCACTGGTCGGTACATCCAAAGCCACTATAAGCCTTTCGCGAGTCGGAATCATGGGGGGATCTCCTTGTCCGTCTCAACATACTCGAATTCGAAGCCGGGGTCTAACCCGCGCACAGGGGCAGGGCTATTGACAAAAACCGGACAGGCTCAGGTTCAACTGCGCCGTTGGATAGTCATCGCTGAGATAGGCATCACCAAGCGCGTTGAGCAACACCAGGCGGACGCGTCCCTTTTCGACTTTCTTGTCGACGGCCATGTGCGTCAGAAACATCTCTGGTGTCATGCCGTCCGGGGGCCGCACAGGCAGGCCTGCCTGCTTCAGCAGATCGATTACGCGGACCAGGTCTGAGGTTTTGATTTTGCCCATTCGGACCGATAGATCCATCGCCATGACCATGCCGACGGCGACCGCTTCTCCGTGAAGCCAGGAGCCGTAGCCGGTGTGGGTTTCGATGGCATGTCCGAAAGTGTGGCCGAGATTGAGCAGCGCCCGTTCGCCCGTTTCACGTTCGTCTGCTGCGACCACGCGTGCTTTGTTGCGGCAGGATCGTTCTATGGCATGCGCGAGACTGTCCGGGTCGAGTTGGAGCAGATGCCCGATATGCGCCTCAAGCCAGACGAGGAACTCATAGTCTCCGATGAGCCCGTATTTGATGACCTCGGCAAGTCCCGAGCGCAGTTCCCGCTGTGGAAGGCTGCCCAGCGTATCGGTATCCGCGATGACGGCGATCGGCTGGTAGAACGCCCCAATCATGTTCTTGCCCAGGGCGTGGTTCACCGCCGTTTTCCCGCCGACGCTGGAGTCGACCTGAGCGAGCAGGGTGGTCGGCACCTGCAGCAGCGGGACGCCACGCTGGTAGCATGCTGCTGCGAAGCCGGCGACGTCGCCTATGACACCGCCGCCAAGGGCTATGATCGTAGTCTGCCGGTCGCAGGGTACTTTCAACAGGGCGTCGAAAATCGAATTCAAAGTCCTAAGGTCTTTGTAGCGCTCGCCATCCGGCAGCACCGTCGTATGCACATCGAATCGTTTCAATGCCGGCAGCATCATGTTCAGATACAAGGGTGCGACAATCTCATTGGTGACGATCATGACCTGAGGGCCGCATACATGGCGATCGAGGATATCGGATCGGTTCAGCAGGTTACTGCCGATATAGATGGGGTAGCTGCGCCCCGCCAGGTCGACGTTAATCAGCATATTGCAGCCAAATCCTGGATGATGACGCAGGACAGGTTTGGTTGGGCGCCGGTCCGCAGCGAGGAGAATGGCCGTAGCTCGGCTCCGAATGAAGACCAAGTTCGGGCAAAGCCGAACAAGTCAGCGCCAGGATAGGTCGACTTCCGCAACAAACTAACCTTTTGCCCGAACTATTCAAACACGTTTAGTTTTCGTATCAGTTCCCGCACGACGCTGTGCGGTGAGCGATTTTTGCTGTGCACGACTATGTCCGCTTCCTGCCGATAGATGGGCTCTCTCTCCCTCATCAGTGAGCGCAGTTTATCGCCCGGCTGATCCGTTTGCAGCAGGGGACGATGTTTGCTGCTGCGGGTCCTTTTGAGTTGGGTTTCAACGGGCGCGTATAAATAGACTACGATGCCGCTGCGGCGAAGGGCGAGGCGGTTTTGCTCCCGCAGGACCGCTCCCCCCCCGGTTGCAAGGACGATATTCTTCTTTCGGGCAAGGGCTTCTATGGTCCGGCTTTCGCGTTCGCGAAATCCTTCCTCCCCCTCGATTTCGAATATCAGGTTGATTGTTACGCCGGTCTGTTTCTCGATTTCCTGGTCGGAGTCATAGAACTGTTTGTGCAGTTGCTTGGCAAGGTTCCGGCCAATCGTACTTTTTCCGGCCCCCATGGGGCCAATAAGGATGATGTTTTCCGACGACGTGTGCAGATCTCGAGGTCAGTGCGGCATCGTCGTCTAAAGTCCGGCCAGTTCCACGGCGGGATTCACCCGCTGTGGCGCCGCACCCAGGTTCAATGCCGGGTTGACGATCTTTGGCGTCAGGAAGAATATCAGCTCCACGCGATCGTCGATTTTGGTCTTTTTCTTGAATAGGTAGCCCAGCAGTGGAATGTCTCCCAGCAGCGGTACCTTGACTTCGCCTTCACGCAGATTCTGCTGATAGATGCCGCCAATAACCACCGTTTCCCCGTTCTCCAGCAGGACCTGCGTCCGGATCTGCTTGGTGTTGATGGTGGGGTCGAGGGGTGAAACGAAATCATCCTGCGTTATGAAGACGTCGAGGACAACCCGATCGTCCGGCGTAATCTGCGGTGTGACGGTCAAGCTCAGCACCGCTTTCTTGGTGACTACGCTACCCACGCCCAGTACCGTGGTCGTAAAGATCCGTTCCTGCCCCTGTTCGATATGGGCTTCCTGCTGGTTTGAGGTAATGAGTCGGGGATTGGCAATGACCTTGCCCCGGCCTTCCTGCTCGAGCGCGGAAATTTCGAGATCGAGTATCTGGGCAAAGCCGAGACCGCTGGTGGCGACGGTCAGGGCATAGGAGGCCGTTCTCTCGTCACCGATGGAGTTCGCCGGCAGATCAACATTGAGCACGTCCGTGCCCGCGGCGACGATGCCCCCCTGGGCGATGCCTCGCGTCCCTTCAAGGGTGCCGGTGGTGAAGGTGTCGCCGATGGTGCCACCACCCGGGCCCTGAGCCTGCTGGACCAGCCGGGTCAGACCGAAGCGTGCGCCAAGCTCGCGAGTGAAGGTGTCGGAGGCCTCGATGATCCGTGTCTCGATGAGCACCTGCCGCACCGGCTTGTCGAGCTGCGCGATCAGTTTGCGTACTTCCTTAATCTTGGCCCGGGTGTCCTGGATAAGGAGGGTGTTGGTCCGGTTGTCCACGGTAACGCTGCCGCGTGGAGACAACAGGGAGTTGGATTCGGTTTCGATCTGGCCAATGCTGACGCTGCCGAACAAGGATTGCTGAACACCGGTGTCGACGGCTTTGACGGTCCTCAAGATACCGGCAATATCCGCGGCCCTTGCGTAGTTGATCTGGATGAGATCCGAGGTGAGGGGTTCGAGTTCACCCTTCTGCTTCTGGCTCTCAAGCTTTGCCCGCTCTCTGGAGGCAATTTCCTCGGCCGGCGCGACCCACACCACGTTACCGGTCTGGCGCATGCCCAGCCCTCGAGTCTGAAGGATGATATCCAGCGCCTGGTCCCAGGGGACGTCCTTCAGGCGCAGGGTCAGCGTGCCGGTGACCGAGTCACTGGTTACGAAATTGAGACCGGTAAAGTCTGCGATGACCTGCAGAGCGGCACGCACACTAATTTTCTGAAAATTCAACGACAGTCGCTCGCCGCTGAAACCGAATTCGTCCACTTCGGGCTCCTCTTCGGCGGTAAGGATGGGGTCGACATTGATGTTGAAAATATTGCCCGACTGGTACGCGAGATGCTGGTGACGTCCCAGCGGAGTCACCACCATCCTGACCGTGCTGCCGTTCTGGAACGTATCTATGGTCTGTACCGGCGTGGCGAAGTCGATCACGTCCAAACGCTGTTCCAGTTCAGACGGAAGTTTTGTGTTCGGAAAATCGACGATGATCTCGCCGTCTTTTTCCTGAACATCGACGCCGACTTTTGGGTCCGACAAATTGACTATGATTCGGGCGCCGCCGGTCTTGCTCCGTCTGAAATCGATCCGCTCGATGCTGTATTCGACGCTACCGACGGTATCGCGGAACGGCTTCGGCTTGGTCCTGGCCGAACGCGCTGCCGCGGTGTCCGGATTTTCTACGAGAAATACGATGCCCGTGTCGGTGATCTCCATTTTGTACGGTACCGGACGGACCAGGTTGAAAACAACGCGGGTACGGTCATCGGTCTGCACGGTCGCGATGCTGTCCACGGCACCTTTACCCACCTTTATAACGTTCTGATCCAGATTGCTGCGCATGCCGAAGAAATCAAAGGCAATGCGCGGTGGTTTATTGGTGCTGAAAGTACCCGGTTCTTCAGGCTTACTATCGGTGGAAAGATTGATCTGGAGGGCGCCGCCGGGAAGCGCCGAAAACTTGATGTCGTTGAGGCCGTATTCAGACGGCTGCATCGACTCGGAGACGGCGCTTTCCGTTGGTGCATCCGTTTGCGCGACCAAGGGTTCGGCAGTAATGTCGAGCTCCGGTGCGGGTGCATCGTCGGCCACCTCGGCGACTACCGCCGGCGTATTGTCAGCCAGATCAACGGCGGGTTCGTTGTCGATGGAATCATTGTCCGTCGACCGGGGTGTGACCTCGAAACCGTACTCCGTCTCCAGCACCATGAGTTTCGACGGCTCACGCATTAACAAGTCGATATGCACTGATTGCCCATCGGCTGCAAGATACGGAAATACCCCCTTTACCTGTCCCCGGCCCGAGACATCCACGGCGTTGTGTCCTAGCGATGTGCCCAGCAGGTTTATTCGCAACCGCTTACCGTCGTCCAGGATTTCCGTCCGGTGACGGGCTTGACCATCGATAAGGACGCTGAGGGTGCCGCTATCGTCCGATTGCCACTCGACTTGTTTCAATTGCGCGCCGAGAGCGGAATTCAGCGACAACACCAAACTGGTGGCCACAATCGAAGCGCTAAGTAGTCTGTTTGCAACCTGGTACATATTAGAGCCCCTTGCCATATTCATACATTATGGATGCTTGTTATTTGACTATCGCGATGCTGGATTCTCTCTCTACCCAGTTATTGTTGCCACCGGGAACCAGTTCGTTTACGAATAGCTTGCTGGACGTTATTTTGTCGATCTTACCGTGATTTTGGCCAAGATAGTTACCGTTCTGTGCACGGTGAACGGTATCGTCAGGCGCGCGGATCACGGCCCAGGTCGTGTCGCCTCTCGACAATGTGCCAACCATGCTCAGCGAATCGAGCGGGAATTGCTCCAGCGGCTCTTTTCTTCTGGTCCGATCCGGCGAAAGACCGCTGTTCGGCGCCGCCGGCTGGCTCTGCGCCAGATTGCCCGCGAAAAACGGGTCAGTGAGCTTCGACGCGGTATACGTAAACGTCTCGTAGGGCTTGATGCGGGGGAGCGGGTCCACCCTGGGTTTTTTGTCCTTGTGCACGTTATCTACAAATCTACGCAAATCATCCATCTGGTGCTCGGCGCAACCGATCAATAGAAGGGAGGCAAGGATTGTTATGGAGATTCTGGTGATTGACATAGTCGCTCAGGATCCGGTTTTCCGTTGTTTCTTTTGTTTCGATGCTCTGCGATTCTCGACGGTGTCGTCATCCAAGTAGTGGTAGGTCTTGGTCACCGCACTCATTCGCAGCGTTGCAGCACCGGCTGGCTTTATGACCAAGTCCCCGATCGTAACGATCCGGGGCAGTGCAGCCAGATCGCTTATGAAGTTGCCAAGCTCGTGATAAGTACCGACCACCTGAACGTTGATCGGTAATTCGGCATAGAAATCTGCAGTCCGGCGGTTTTGCGGTTTGAACAGTTCGAACTGCAGCCCCCGCCCCAGTCCGGCCTGTGTGATGTCGATCAACAGCTCCGGAACCTGCGTTTTATCCGGTAGCTGCTGCAGCATGATGCCGAAAGTGTCTTTGATTTCCTCGAGCTGATTCCGGTACGCCACCAGGTTTATAGCGAGTCCCTTCTTGTCCGCGTATTCCGAGCGAAGCTGGAGTTCCTCTTTCTCAACGCGAGTCAGCTCGTCGATCTGGTGCTGTACGATAAAATAGTATCCGGCGAACAGGATGGCGCCGCTCAACAACGCGGTTGCGCTGATTTTTATCCACGTCGGCCACGAAGGGACGTCGTTGATATCGATATCGCGGAGATCAGATAGTGCCATTAGCCTTTCTCCGCAATAGCGTTGTTTTTGTCATTCTTGATTTCCTCACGAACCTTGAGGCTGAATTTGCTGATTCGTGACCCTCCCTGGGGAGTTACGTTGATGACGTCGAGATTTGCATTGGTAAACCAATCCGACGCTTCGAGGCTGTTCATCAGAGCAGATACCCTCGCATTGGACTGTGCGAATCCGTTGAGCGCCATCGCGTTCTTCTTTTTGGTGAACTGGGTCAGGTAGATGCCTTCGGGCAGCTTGCGCACAAGATCGTCGAATACGTGGACGATTTTCGTTCGGTCACTTTGCAGACTCTGAATGATTTCCATCCTGGCCAGCAGCGCGTCCTTACGTCTTTTCAAATCTTCGATTTCCTCGATCTGCTTTTCTAGCTTGCTGATCTCGCCGCGCAGGAAACTGTTCCGATTCTTCTGATGATCGATGACATCATTCATATACCATTGAGCGTAAAAGACTACCACCACCATCAGGATCCAGGTCGCGATCGATGCCGATAACAACTGTCGGTCTTTTTCACGCCGGCGTATCTCTCGCCAGGGCAGCAGATTGACCCGGGTCGTCATGAGTCAAAACTCCTCAAGGCCAGTCCACAGGCCACCATCAGGGAAGAAGCATCTCCACTCAGCTGCTGCGGCTTGATGCGCGAAGCAAGGGACATGCTGGCAAAGGGATTGGCGACGGTTGTCGGTACGCCGACCCGATTGGCAATCATTTCGTCCGAGTTCGGTATCTGGGCACAGCCGCCGGCTAGCAGGATCTGATCCACGCTGTTGTAGGGAGTGGATGAATAAAAAAACTGCAGCGCGCGCATGGTTTCCTGGCACATTGCTTCGAGAAACGGTTGCAGAATATCCGTTTGATAGTTATCTGGCAGGCCACCAACTTTTTTGGCTAGTCCGGCTTCTTCGAAGGAGAGGCCGTAACGCCTCTGAATCTCCTCGGTTAGCTGGCGTCCGCCGAAGCTGTGGTCACGGGTATACACGGAACGGTTGTTGTGCATCACGTTCATATGGGTAGTGGTCGCACCGACATCGAGTATGGCGACAACCTTCTCCATGCCGCCGCCCGGCATGTGGCGCGAGATCAGCGAGTATGCACCTTCCATGGCAAACGCATCTACATCCACGACTCTAGGCTCGAGTCCCTGCCGGCTCACAACCGCAATGTAATCGTCCACGATTTCTTTTCTGCAGGCCGCTATGACGACATCATCTTCGTTGGCATTGACGTCGGAAGGACCGAGCACCTCAAAATCCAGGTTGACCTCCTCCAGGGGGTAGGGAATGTAGTGGTCGGCTTCCAGTTCGATCTGCTGTTCCATATCGCCCTCGCGCATCCCCGAAGGCATGGTGATCGTTTTGGTTATTACATGGGAGGCGGACACGGCCACCGCAGCGTAGCGAGATTTAGACCCCGAGCGTTTGACGCAGCGCTCTACAGCGCGGCTTACCTGTTCGACCTCGGTAATGGTATTTTCAACTACCGCGTTTTGCGGCAAAGGTTCTACCGCGTAGCGTTCCACGCGATGATGGGCACCGCTCTTGCTGAGTTCCAGCAGCTTGACCGCCGAAGAGCTTATGTCCAGGCCAATCAATGCGGGTTGCTTTTTTCCGAAGAGTGCCAGAATTCCCCCTTTAATTTCCTTTAGTTACAGGCATAATGTGCCAATTTACATTAGTCTTTGAAACTATAGTCCAAGCAAAAGCAAAATAACAGTCTAAATCGGGCTTTTTGTCGGGCTATGCTAAGCTTAGACGGTCTTCCTCACACATCCAGTAGTTGCGGTGCGATTCGTTCTCAAATTTGTCGGCGTCCTGTTCAGTTTGGTCGTCGCAGCAGGGGTCGCGGTGGCGTTGTATGTGTTCACGCTGCTGCCGAATCTGCCGTCCGTAGATTCTCTCAAGGATGTCCCTTTGAAAGTGCCGCTCAGGGTATATACGGCCGAGGGACGCCTGATGGCTGAATTCGGCGAGGAACGACGGGAACCGGTCGTCATCGAGCAGGTACCCGAGCCGCTCATACAGGCGATTCTTGCTGCGGAGGATGAGCGTTTCTATTCGCACCCTGGAGTCGATTTCATGGGGGTCATGCGTGCTGCCGTTGCCAATCTTCGGACCGGGAGCCACGATCAGGGGGCCAGCACTATTACCATGCAGGTTGCGCGCAACTACTTTCTGACGCGGGAAAAGACATACACCAGAAAGGTGCGGGAAGCACTGCTGGCTTTTCGTCTGGAACGTGCGTTGACGAAGGACCAGATCCTGGAGCTTTACATCAACAAAATATTCCTCGGGCATCGCGCTTACGGTTTTGCCGCCGCAGCAAAGGTCTATTACGGCAAGCAACTGGAAGATCTGAGCATCGCGGAAATGGCAATGCTGGCCGGGCTTCCCAAGGCGCCGTCCAGGGACAATCCGCTGACCAACACGAAGCGCGCAATGCAAAGGCGCAACTATGTACTCAGGCGCATGCATGGTTTGGGCCATATCGATGATGCGGATCTTCAACAGCTGCTGGAGACTCCTTTGACTGCCAGCAAGCATTCGGTCCCTGTTGATGTCGATGCACCCTATGTTGCAGAAATGGTGCGCGATCACTTGGTGGCTAAGTACGGCGAAGGCGCATACTGGCGCGGTTTCAAGGTTTACACCACGGTTGCAGGCGCGCTCCAGCAAACGGCACAGCAGGCGTTGCGCACGGGACTCAAGGCCTACGACCGGCGTCACGGATTCAGGGGGGCTCTGACTCATGCCGACCTCGATGAAACCGCAGACAAGAACCAGCTGGACGAGATCCTGAAACAGATACCCGCGAGCGGGGAACTGGTGCCGGCGGTAGTAATCGAAACCAGGGCCAAAGCGGCCACCGTATACACCTTGAAAAGCGCGTTGGTGACCATTCCCTGGGAGGGCATGGCATGGGCGCGCAGGTACAGAAGCGCGGAAAGTCTGGGAGGTCAGCCGAAATCCGCATCTGAGATGCTCGCTCCAGGTGATGTGGTGTATGTGGAGCGCGGCCTGGAGCAGGGAGGTTGGCGTCTGTCTCAGCTTCCGGCAGTGGCGGGCGGGCTTGTATCCCTCAGACCAGACGATGGCGCGATCCTTGCGCTATCCGGCGGATTCGATTTCTACCTGAGTAAATTCAATCGCATTATGCAGGCGGAAAGACAACCCGGCTCCAACATAAAGCCGTTCATCTATTCAGCGGCGCTGCATCACGGGTTTACCCCGGCGACGCTGGTCAGCGGCGCGCCCATTGTGGTCGAGGACGAGTCACAGGATACAATCTGGCGACCCGAAAATTACAGCAAGAAATTCTTTGGGCCGACCCGGCTGCGCAGGGCATTGAGCCAGTCCGTGAACCTCGTGTCTGTAAGGATATTGAGAGCGATCGGCATTGAAAATGGCCTGGACCACCTGGCCAGGTTTGGACTCGATCCCGATGATCTGCCAAGGGGGCTTTCGCTGGCGCTTGGTTCGGGCACGATAACGCCCATCGACATCGTCCGCGCATATGCCGTATTCGCCAACGGTGGGTATCTCGTAGAACCCTATTTCATCAAATGGATCGAAAACCAGTACGGGGATATCATCGAACAGACAAATCCGCGGAGAGTTTGTCGTGCCTGCATCGTCACAGACCGCTCCAACGCTGTGGATGCTGAGCCATCGCCAGGCTCGCAACAACCCGCCGCGAGACAGGTCCTCGACTCAGGCAATCATTTCCTGATCACTGACATGATGCAGCAGGTCGTCAGGTCCGGCACGGCCAGGCGTGCGCTGCAACTCAACAGAACCGATCTGGCGGGCAAGACCGGGACCACCAACGATTTTCGGGACGCCTGGTTTTCGGGTTTCAACCGGGAAGTGGTGACTACCGTGTGGGTGGGTTTCGATGATTCGTCGACACTGGGCCGCGGCGAAGCGGGATCGAGAGCGGCTCTGCCGATATGGATAGATTTCATGAAAGTCGCGCTGGAGGGAACCGCGAACCGATTCTTTATCCCTCCCGATAACGTGGTGTCTCGCTATGTGGACAAGGACACGGGCAGAGTCACACAGACGGGTTCGCCGAACGGATATAAAGAGTTTTTTCTCGTCACCAATGCTCCGGTCGGGCTCCCCGTTGTCGACGGCCTTGGGCCGGCAAATCCTGCAACCTTGTCGACGGTGCCGCAGCCTCAGCCTGGCACTACGGAAGGTCTCTTCTGAAGACGCGTCGATATGAAAAAGCAGCGTGATGCAACCCAGTATTTCGCCTCCAGCGAACACAGACGGATATTAATCAGTGAAGAAGCGGCTCGTATCATGGACCAGCAGGGTATACGGGATTTCCACATGGCGAAAACCAAAGCCGCACGAAGATTGGGTCTAGGCAACCGGGTCCCCCTTCCGACCAACAGGGAGATCGAGGCGGCGCTGCAACAGCGGCTGCGTCTATTCGATGGAGATCGATGGTCGGCCCGCTGCAGAATGTTGTGGTGTCTGGCGACGATGACCATGGAGATGTTCGTACGCTATGAACCCCGGGTGGTGGGTGCGCTCCTGCGCGGAAGTGTCACCGAAAAGACTCCGGTTGAACTGCACCTTTTTGCCGATACCCCGGAAGACATCGCCGACTGCTTTGCGAAAAATTCCATTCCCTACGAATCGTTCGAGAAGAGGGCTCGGTTCAGGCGTGGAAGATACACTATGATCCCCGCGTTTCGGTTTGCTCGGGAAGGAGTTGGCGTCGAGGTTCTGGCTTTTAACACCAAGGATATCCGGGAAGCGCCGTTGTGCCCGGTTGCCGGCAAGCCGATGCAGCGGATCGCACTGGAGCGCGCCCGGGAAATGCTGGCCAGCCTGTAACTCCATCGTCCAGCACGATACCAAACTTCCGTCTCAGGAGCCGGCGGTAGATTTCCTTTTGGCCGATTTTTTGGCTGTTTTTTTAGTTGTTTTTTTAGTTGTTTTTTTAGTCGATTTTTTCTTGACGCGTGACCGAGGCGGCGGCGCGGCTTCCAGCAGCGTTTGGCATTCATCAAACCTCAGTGACTCCGGATCCCTGTCCTTGGGAACCCGCGCGTTTTTCTTTCCGTCGGTGATGTAGGGTCCGTATCGCCCGCGCAGGATCTGCAGATCGGAATCTGGAAATTGCTTGATGATCTTGTTTGCATCCGCCCGCTTTTTCTCGGTAATGACTTGCAGTGCGCGCTCGAGCGTGACGGTATATGGATCGTCCACCTTCAGGGAAACGAACTTGTTATCGTATTTGACATAAGGTCCAAAACGGCCAATGTTTGCGACGATTTTTTCTCCCTCGGGGCTGACGCCTAGATCTCTGGGTAGCTTGAACAGCTCCATTGCCTGCTCGAGGGTAATTTCCGTCATTTTTTGACCGGGTCGCAGGCCCGCGAAACGGGGTTTTTCTTTGTCGTCCTTGGTGCCGATTTGTGCGAAGGGGCCGTATCTGCCCATCCTGACACTGACGGGCTTTCCCGATATGGGGTCGTTTCCAATGTTGCGTGCCTGAGCGACTTCTTCTCTCGACACGTTCGCCTTGGTTTCTACCTGCTCTTTGAACGGCCGCCAGAACTCGTTCATAACCGGGACCCACTCCTGTTCGCCGCGGGAAACCGAATCGAGCTGGTCCTCCATTTTTGCCGTGAACTCGTAGTCCACATACTGATGGAAATGCGTGGACAGAAAGCTGTTGACGATCCTGCCCATGTCAGTTGGATGAAACCGGCGGTTTTCCAGGGTTACGTATTCCCTATTCATAAGTGTCGAGATAATGGAGGCATAAGTCGAGGGCCGGCCTATGCCATATGTCTCCAGCGTCTTTACGAGGCTGGCTTCGGAGTATCTCGGAGGCGGTTCCGTAAAGTGCTGTTCCGGCCTTATCGCATTCAACATGACCGTGTCTCCGGTCTTCAGCGGCGGCAGGATCTTCTGCTCGAAATCCTTCCTGGCGTCGTCGGTACCTTCCTCGTAGACCGTCAGGAAGCCTGGATGGACTACCGTGGATCCGTTGGCGCGAAATATGTTCCCCGTCCCAACTTCGAAATCCACCGCGACGGTATCAATCGTGGCATGGATCATTTGACAAGCGATGGTTCTTTTCCATACCAGTTGATAGAGCCTATATTGATCTACGCTGAGGGCGGATCGAATAGTGTCCGGATCTCTTTCCGGCGCTGTAATTCGGATCGCCTCGTGTGCCTCCTGAGCGTTCTTCGACTTGTTCTTGTAGATCTGCGGTTTTGAGGGGACGTTGTCGGCACCAAATTTTGTACCGATATATTCCCGGATCTGACCAATTGCCTCTTGCGCGAGATTGACGGCGTCCGTACGCATGTAGGTAATAAGACCTACGACTTCGCCTTCAATTTCGACGCCTTCATACAGCTGCTGAGCGATGCGCATGGTTTTTTGCGCACCAAAACCTATTTTTCTTGCAGCTTCTTGCTGCAATGTCGACGTGGTAAACGGCGGCGCCGGATTTCTCCGGCGCTGTTTCTTATCTACTTTAGAGACGGTGAATTTGCCCTGAGCCAGTTCGTTCAGGTCTCGTTCTATTTCAGAAGCACGCTTCTCACTGGTGACTGAGAACTGCTTCAACCTTTCCCCGTTGTATTGGATTAGCTTGGCAACGAACTGCTTTTCCTCGTGTGTAAGGTCCGACTCAATAGACCAGTACTCACGAGTTTCGAACCGCTCTATCTCTTCCTCACGCTCTACAATCATGCGCAGAGCGGGGCTTTGCACCCTTCCGGCCGAAAGTCCCGGGCTTATTTTCCGCCACAGTAGCGGAGACAGGTTGAATCCGACCAGATAGTCCAGGGCACGGCGTGCCTGCTGAGCGTTTATCAGGCTTGTTGAGAGGTCGCGCGGATTTTCAACGGCCTTGCGGATTGCATCTCTGGTGAACTCGTAGAACTCTACGCGGTGTATATCCTTGCCACTGAGAACGTCCCGGTCCTTGAGCAGTTCGTAAAGATGCCACGAGATCGCTTCACCCTCCCGATCCGGGTCTGTTGCCAGATACAGCGCATCGGAGTTTTTAAGTGCCCTGGCGATGGCGTCTACATGCTTCTTGTTGCGTTCTATAACCTCGTAGTTCATTTCGAACTGGTTATCCGGGTCGACGGCGCCAGTCTTCGGTTTCAGATCCCTGACATGCCCGTAGGATGCGAGTGCCTTGAATCCTTTGCCGAGATACTTGCTGATTGTCCGGGCTTTGGCCGGAGATTCTACGACGATCAGATTCTTGGGCATGCTAGGCTTCGGCCCCGGGTTGGTTGACGGCTGTTCATGGCGAACAAGTAGCTCAATGATCAGTGCCAGCAGCGAACTGCTATGGCGCGATTCTCAGCGCAAACATCAGTGCAAATGGGCCTGCACGCCATCCAGCACCAGTTCTTCCGCCCACGCGAATAGATCCTCCCGGCCTGGCTGGTTGCACAAGATCATCATGATCACCCATTTCAAATCATCAATGTCGATGTCATCGGTTTCCAGGGCCATGATCCGGTCGATAACCAGCTCGCGGGTCTGCGCGTCGAGTATTCCCGTTTGCTGAAGAGACAGCAGCAGACCTTGCGCCTCCATCGGAAATCGTGCACGTTCGTCCGGAGAAAAATAGCGTACGCCGTATTCGCTGCCCCCCGCAGGGGGCGTCCCCACCTGTTCACACAGGATGGACAGATCCTCCAGCCAGTCGAATGCCTTGTTGATTTCACCATCCCCGAAACCAGCCCGCGCCAGCTCGGCTGATAAGACCTCCTGGTCCGGCTCAAATTCATTTCCTTCGATCATATAGTTCTCGAAAAGATACATAAGGACTTCGAGCATATTCTCTTTCATACTTTACCTTCATTTACCGGGGCAGGTTACCCAATTCGAACATAGTGGCCACCGGTGACTGCCTCCACCAGCCCCTGCATTTCCAAGCGTAACAGGATGGAGCAAACTTTGTCAGCCGTCAATCCGCTCCGTTGCACTATGGTGTCTATGGCAACTGGATCATAGCCCATCGACGACAAAAGCAGGTTGTCAGGATCGCCACGGCCCCCTTCAACTGGAGGATGACGTCGCGGCAGTTCGACCAGGCTAATTTCGCCCAGGATATCGTCTTCACTTTCCACCAGACCCGCACCGTCCCGAATAAGTGTATGGCATCCCCTGGACAGCGGCGAGTGAATGGAGCCGGGAATCGCGTACACTTCTCGGCCCTGATCGCCGGCGGTCCTGGCGGTGATCAGCGATCCGCTTCGTTCGGTCGCCTCGACGACCAGCGTACCGATACTCAAGCCGCTGATGATCCGATTGCGGCTGGGAAAGGACCATCTTGTCGGCTTCGCACCCACCGGGCGTTCGGATACCAGCGCGCCTGTAGCCTCGATGTCCCCGGCCAGGTTTCGATGCCTGGCCGGATACACCCGATCAGGCCCGGTCGCCATGACGGCGATTGTGGGGCCAGACGCCGCCAGGGTCCCTTCATGGGCAGCTGCATCGATACCAATGGCGAGTCCGCTGGTGATGGTAAAACCCGCCCGCGATAGATTGCGTGCGAAGCGGAATGAGAGACTGCGGCCGCCGGGGGTCGGGTTTCGGCTTCCAACGATCGCGATTTGATTCGATTCCAGACACTCTGGCTCACCTCTCACATACAGGAGCAACGGAGGATCCGGGATTTCCCTTAGCAAGCTGGGATAGCGGCCGTCCGCCCACGTGAGAATATGGTTCCGATCAGATTGTCCGGCCCATGCGATATCCCGCTGCACACCCTCTTCGTCGCAATCGAAGAGGATTCTGTCGGAAATATTCCTGTTGTCCACGAGTTCCCTGAGCCGGTTGGTGGAGGCGGCGAGAACGGCCTCCGCACTGCCGAGTGCTGCAGCCAGTTTCAGGGCGACCGGAGCAGGTAGACGGTGGCAGTGGCGCAAACGCAGCCATGCGTGGTATTGTTCGCGGCTGCCGACGGTTTCCCTGTCCATCAAAAAACCTCTTCCCTGAAGTGTCGTAACACCTGCCCCTGGAGGCAGACCTGGTCAGTGACCCGGGTCCTCAAGCCCCGACCTAATTCGTCGACTGTGAAACGGGAGCCTCGCCCACTGAGCGAGGCCTAGCGGACAGGTCCCTAGGGCGTTTGTACTACATCGTTGATGTGGATGACGCGGTTCGATGTCATCACAAGCGCATAGCTCACCTTTTCAAAGGTCCTGAAGATCATGGCCAGCCCGCTTTTCTGCAACGGGGGTCGGAACAGCTTTCCGGTGACCGGATCCTTTTTCTCTGGCTCTTTCCTGAGAATCCGCAGGACGTGCCCAGGCTCCATGCCGTCACGGTCGCCCAGCGTGAGCACGACAATGCTCAATCGGCTGAGCTCCGATACCGTCCCCGGCGCATCGACGATGATCCCGCTGACTTTGCTTTCCGGAGCCCGGGGCTGGAAGTAAGGCAGATTGATCTGTTCTTCCTGTGCAACCAGGCGGTCACCGGGATTGATGTCCTCGTAGGCGAGTATGATCTCCATTTTGGAGGTTTCACCAGGCTCGATTACCCTGGCGATTCCCAGGTGAAGCGCCTGGATCCCCAGCGCCTCATTCGTCTCGGGGTGTATCAGCAGTTTGCCGGGCCTGAAGACGTGAAACAGATCGCCGGCTTTGGCGCGGTTGTTTTTCTGGTCAAATCCCCTGCCCCAGAAAATGTCGTACTTGCCTAAGGAAATTGTCCCCTCCTCACCGGCCGCAACGTAAGGTACGTTGTCCAGTTCAGTACGCCCGACAATTAGGGGTTTACGCAGGAAAGGCAGAATAATATCCGGGGAGATCGTGGGCACGGCCTGATCGATCGGCTCGGTGCGGACCGTGGGTGAAAGTTTGGTTACTTTGCGACTGCGTAGCACCTTGACCTGGGCCGTATCGCCCTCGCCTATCCCTGACAGGACCAGAACGTCGCCCGGGAAAACAAGATGCGGGTTTTCGATGCCGGGATTCATTTGCCAGATTTCCGGCCACCTCCATGGGGCGACGAGAAACTTCTGAGCGATGCCCCATAGCGTGTCTCCATCCTGGACGACATATCGTTCAGGTGCCCCGGGCACCAGTTGAGGCGGCTCGTTTTCAGCCGCATATAAAGGGTATGCAATACCTCCGGTAACTAGCCAGAGGGCAACCAGAATGGCGCTAAATCGCCTTTGACGTCGGATCATTAGCAATATTATTGTCTGTTATCAGGTGGATAAAGCAGGGTGCTTATGTTAAGTCTAGCCCAAGTGAGCCACAACTCCAATGTGAAACTTCTCGTTCCTTTGCAATAGCGGGAAAAGTACAATATTCCACGATTATCAGCGTAAGACTCCACTTTATCAGAATATGGCGATTTTGAACGTTTTGACCTATCCCGATCCGCGGTTGCGTAGATGCGCTGAAGCGGTAAAAGTCGTAGA
>CAMYOI010000017.1 GCA_947259955.1 uncultured Gammaproteobacteria bacterium | reverse complement strand
CGACAGCGGCTCCGACCCGTGTCAAATCTGTCCCGTCCTATTGCGCCGATGCTTCGGGAACGTTCGAGTTCTCGGACCCGCTGGAGGCGGCTTTGCCCGGATCGACCGTAACGTTGACCTGGTTTCTCTTTTTGAGAAATTCCTGACGAACCGCCTTGTTTGCCCGGATTTGCGCCATAATGCTGCGTGCTTCATCCCGCGTTACCCACAGCACCTGATCCGTAGTTTGCCCATATTTGGAGCGCAGCAGGATTTGTTGCAGATTTTCGCCCGGGTTCCCGGGGTTTTCGCATCCACCTTCCAGTATTTTGTGAAGCCTTCGATCGTCAAAACTGCTGAATCCGACACTGCCGTTGCAGTCCAGGGTTTCGACGGTCACCTGTTCGGCGTGTACGGCGGATGCGCAGAGCAGCATCGCAAACGAGCCGCGGATGAAAAACGTCATGGATCGCTTGATCATTTTGCTCATAAGCCTGGTCTCGAACCGTATTTCGAAATTGCGCTAAAGATACTACAGCAATCCACTTGCGGATGCGTCATGTTGGTCGCCGACCGCTGGTTCTGATCTGAAAACCCGGGTCCAGTGCCGCTTTGGAACAACTCCGCATCAGCAGCTTGCGTTTCCATGAGCAAAAAGGGTGGCTATACTTTTCACGTATATGAACGATAGCCACGATCTCGAGCTCCTCATCAGTTCGCACATTCCAATCATTGCGATCAGCACGCGTGAAGAGCAGCGTGCCGTCGCTCTGATCGATTCCTTGAAAAACCGGATCGGACTTCCTGTTTTTCAGTGGACCATTACCGAGGGCCTGCTGAGACTCGACCCCGGATACAAGCCCCAGCGAATGAACAGCCAGCCAGAGGAAGTGCTGGGCCATGTGAAATCATCGACACAGCCCGGCATCTACGTGCTTCTGGACTTCCATCCCTACCTCGAGACACCGGTTCATGTCCGCCTCATCAAGGACATTGCCATCGCATACGAACAGCAGCGCAAGACGCTGGTGTTCATCAGCCACGATCTGACGCTGCCCGGAGAACTCGCTGTCTTTTCAGCCGAATTCGAGCTCAGCCTCCCGGACGAGCGCACGCTGCGTAACGTCGTCAATGGCGTGGCCGACCAATGGACTAAGCAAAATTCTGCAAGCCGGGTGGCGGTGGATCCGGCGGCGTACGAACGCCTGGTCAACAACCTCGCGGGGCTGACAATCCCGGAGGTGAAACGCCTCGCGCGAAAGGCAATCTATGACGACGGCGCGATCAACGAACACGATCTGCCCGGGCTGATGCGGGCGAAATACGACATGTTGAACAAGGACGGTGTGCTCCACTACGAATTCGAGACGGAAAGATTCTCGAGCGTCGGCGGCCTCGAGCGGCTCAAGCGCTGGCTGGATCAGCGCAAAGGACCGTTTCTTGACGCGGCGAGTCCACTGGATGTGCCGAAAGGCATCCTGTTACTCGGTGTCCAGGGCTGCGGTAAGAGCCTCGCCGCCAAGGCCGTAGCCGGGGTGTGGGGCGTGCCGTTGCTGCGGCTCGATTTTGGCGCATTGTTCAACAAGTACCACGGTGAGACGGAGCGGAACCTGCGTGAATCTTTGCGCGCGGCACAGGTCATGGCGCCATGTGTGCTGTGGGTGGATGAGATCGAAAAAGGCGTGGGTGGTGACGATCTCGACGGCGGGACATCACAGCGGGTGCTCGGCACACTGCTGACGTGGATGGCGGAACACTCCGGGGCGGTGTTCGTTGTCGCAACCGCGAACGACATCGAGGCGTTGCCCCCGGAGCTCGTGCGCAAGGGCAGAGTGGATGAGATTTTTTTCGTCGACCGGCCCGACACGGAAACGCGCTGCCGTATATTCGAGATTCATCTAAGCAAGCGTAGGTTCGACATGGCACGCCTTGATTTGCTCAACCTGGCCCGGGCCTCCGCCGGCTTCTCGGGCGCCGAGATCGAGCAGGTGGTCGTGGCGGCACACTACGCCGCGCACGCACGGCAAATCGAAGTGAGTGAGCAAATCCTCCTGCAGGAGATCCGGCAGACCCGCCCGCTCTCGGTGGTGATGAAGGAACGTATCGACTACCTGCGTGAATGGGCCCGCGAGCGCACGGTTCCCGCGGATTGACCGGTGCTCCGGGAACGGTGCATGGATTCAATCCCTGCGCTCCGTCAGTTTTTCGTATCGCTTTAGGGCTGCCCGACTTTAACGGTCAACGCTATCTCTCCCGCATGCTCGAAGCGCAGAGTCAACGGAAATTCCTTGCCTTCGGTCATCGGCGAATTGAGGCCGATCAGCATCAGGTGCGCTCCTCCGGGTGCCAGGGCGGCCTCTCCGCCAGCGGGGACCTCGATCTTTTCGACGGGGCGCATCATCATCATACCGTTCTCATGAATATGAGTATGCAGCTCGACGCGCTCGGACACCGGTGACGAACCGGAGACGAGACTGTCATTTTTAACACCGCTGTTTTTGATCGTCATGTAGACGGCCCCGATTTTGGAAATGGCCGGCAAAGGCCTTGCCCAGGGATGATCGATCTGGACGTCCCCAACCGTAACACTCTGCGCCTGCAACACGGTTATTCCCGAGAGAAAGACCAGACAGGCGCCAAACACTTTCAACGCCACTTTCATGGTTTCAGATCGGCTTCCGATGATAGAGATCATTATCGCGTCGTCACCCGGGTCTGGGTTGATCGGCGTTTGCCCGGCAGCATAGTGCCGATCAGCGCCAGAAGCGACACAATCATGATAATGGCGATCCATGCCGTTGGCAAAGATCCGGCAGTTTTTTTCAGGAATTTCGATATCCTCGACCCGGCCTTCACGGAGGCAAGCAGGGACCCAACGTTCTTGCCGTCCTTGCCGATCGCTTTGACACCGTCTTTGCCGAACAGGCGGGCGAGCGCATAGGTACCGTTGGCATCGAATTCAGCGGCCCTGGCAACGCGGCTGAGGTCGTCGGCGTTGTCAACCGCGGCCATGGCACCCCTGAGCGGCCCGGGTCCGAGCCGTTTCGCCGCCTGACCGAAATCGCCGACCACCGTGGTGAGCCTGCCGTAGTCGCGGGTTTTCGCGGCCTGCCGCACCGTAAGCGATAAAGATTGAACGAATTCTCGTGTCAGTGCGCCCGAGCGCTTCAGTGCCTTCAGCAGGGCAGGGGCCCAGTCCAATTGCGGCGCCAGAGTCGTGGTCAGCCCAACGGCGGAAAGTGCCAGGATCACACTGTCCCCGGAGCCGTCGGCGGCCTCCTTCCAACCCTGGACGGCGAGATCCCGGATATCGCCGATCACGAACAGATCCAGCGAAAGGCTGCCCATCATGGAAGCCATGTCGGTCGGTTCACCGGTTATCGCACCGTGAGCGAACCGTTCAATCTGACCCCTGAAGCTGTCCAGTTCTTCGCTCGCGCGCCGCGATACTTCAGCCGCTCTTTTCGGATCGCTCAGGTCCGGGCGCGTCAGGGAAAATTCTGCGAGCATGGCGGCTTCCGCCCAGCGACCTTCGGCGGCCAGCGCCTCGGCGCTCTCGGCCGGGTCCTGGTACATAACGAGGCTGCCGCCGATCCGGCTGGTGATTTCCATCCCGGCGATGCAAAAACAGAGTGTTGCGACTCCTGCGGTGATCAGTCGGGTCAGCATGGTCACGCGTATCTGAGTTGTCTTTCTTCCAGGTACACGCGCACGCTTGGAACGGCGGAATCCATGAGCGCATTCTGGATACTCTGCCAGTATTCCGGCGTGAGCAGATCGCCATGATGCTGGCGAAACACATTCGTTAGTTCACGGTCGGGGATGCGCAGACCCGACTCGATCTCCTCCGGAAGAAACACCACACCGTCTTCGAAAAACCAATCAGGCACGTCCTCCTCGCCGTAGAAGCGATCCAGATTGGTACGTATCTTCACATCGATGAAGTTTTCCAGCGCGTCGTAGTCGAAAAGGTACACTTTCAGGTATCGGCTGACGCCGTAGTTTCTGGCGTCGAGGTCTTTGTTGAATATATTCGCGGCGATATTGTTCTTGATGCAGTGGCCAAGATTTATGATCGCGGTTTTCGCATCTTCCGGTGACGCATTCTCCAGAAACAGCGGAAGCGGAATCATCTTGATCTGGACTATGAGGTGTTTGAATACGATGGCGCCGCCCCGCTCAGACACGCAATCGGACCCGGCACCGAGAAGTTCTTCGAGCAGGCCTCCATCAAACCAGTCCTGGTCGAGTTTTACGTTGTAGTAAACGATATTGTCGAGCATGCTTCCGGTGCGGTTGATGTCATGCACGCGAGTATACTTTTTCAACACCTCATCGACGCCATCGAACGTGTCCCACTTGTAGTCATCCGTGGGTTTGTTGCGGATGATCTTCAAATTGAACGCGGAGGAGGGTGTGGAGAACCCAATGGCAACGGTGCCTTTGTAGCCGGGGGAAGATTCGAAAACTTCGCCGGTGGAAGTGACTTCGTCCTTGAGTTCGTTCATTACCGCCACTTTACCGAAATGGTTGTATCCAATGGTTGTATAGTGCAGTCCAATCGGACGCTCGGGCATCAGCGTATGGAGAAAATCCGCGAGTTCGTGATAGTAGGGTGTGGTGACGTGAAAATTAGCCAGCGTCGAGCTGAATAAATTGTGGGTGTCATCGACGGTGTGCAGCACGGCGTCGACATAGATCCCCGATTCGTCGTTGAGTAGGGCGATGATCAGGGGTGTCAGTTTGCCGCAGTCCAGAACCGCCCTGCCTACCAAATAAACCCCGCGGTTGCGGTAGAACCCGGCATTGAAAAGATCGACCCTGGCTATTGCCTTATCCACGCCGTAGCTGGAATCGAAAAGTCCGTTTAATCTATCCCTGCACAGCGCACCGTCTTCTTCCAGGTTCCTGAATGGTGCCGAGAATCCGGGAACCGACAGGATCTCGATCATGTCATCAAGCGTCAATCGTGGGCCTGTGGATATCGTCTTGATGATGTTTGCGGATATCGTGGTATCGGTTTCGATCGATCTGCCAAACGAGTAATCTACCGGCTTCCACTCACTCCTCAGAATTGATCTTCGCACCGAATGGATATACGCCAGTGCAAGGTCGGCCTCATAGCGGTGGTTTATCAACTCCCAGTACCTGCCTTCGAGTTTGTCCCAGAGAGTCTGGTCTTCGGCATCGAACGGCAGCGCCCCCTTCAATCGTCCGCCCAGCTTTCGCATGCTTAGACTGTACAGGGACAACCGCTTCTTGCTGATCGATACCGATAACGCAGGGTTGCGCTGTTCAAACGCCAGCTTGGCGACGGTTGCGACGGCGCGAAACTCCATATAGTACTTGTCGAACTCGAACAGTATCCAGCGGGCGCATGTCTCGTAGACTCCGCTATCGCCGGTTGCATTCATCACAGCCATGACGAAATCGTCGGTCAATTCCAGATTTGTATCATTCACCGCCATTTTCTTTTTCGATGCAGCGTCCAAGTCCATCGCTTGGTGCGCGAGCTAGCCCGCGCCGGGATAGGCCGACCCCGATGACAAACTGAGCTTTTGATCAATCTAACCAAATTGGTGTATTTATGAAATAGATCAAGGGGATAGAAAACAATCACGGCCGGCCTGGTGCACTATGCGGGCTAGCTCTTCATTCTGTAAGATAGTTCGATGTGCTCGCGCGTCAGTACGCCATAGATGCGATCGAGTCCACTGCCGCGTGTCCCGGTTACATAAAGAGCCTGCTTGCCTGAATCGTTCAGCAGTTCGAGGGCATCCTGCAGGCTTGCCTGCACATCGGTCCGGGACAGGTCCTGGCGTTTGGCGGGTATCTCCATGAGATCGATTTCCCGCCGTTCAGGGTGCTCCCCAAGATAGAGTGCGAGGTCGGCCGCGGGCAGCAATGCCTCCGTTCCATGCTGATCCGCGACGACTATCCAGTTTGGCGATGTATGCAACAGCGCCTGCGCGTCATCACTGCTCACGATCCGTGAAGACCGGGAAAAGTTCCTGTCCATTGCACGGACGATTCCTACCCGTCGAAGGCTCTGCGAAAGCGGGTCACTGTGGATATCCAGCCCCCGGCTTTGCAGAATGAGTTGATAAATGGAGGGGCACCCGAACGCCACGCGAGTGACCAGCACCGCGGATATGACGGCCGTCATGCCGGGCATGATGAGGTTCGGGTTGGCGGTCATTTCGAGTATTGCCACAAGCGCGGCCAGAGGTGCCTGCAGGGTTGCCGCCATCATGGCGCCCATGCCGAGCATCGCATAGGTGCCGCTCGAGATCTGGGCTTCGGAGATGTGAATGATAAGAGAACCCACTGCACCTCCGGCGCTGGCTCCAATGAGTAGGGTCGGGCCGATCAATCCGCCGGGGGAGCCCAGTCCGATGCAGGCGGCCGTTGCAAGGAGTTTAGCGGCCGCAACCATGGCGAGTGTGAACAGAGCCAGTTCGCCAAGCAGTGCCGTGTTCACCGTGTCGTAGCCGATACCCATGACTTCGGGCGCGGGGATTGCTATCAATCCGACGATCGCCCCGGCCGTCAGCAAACGCACCCAGATGGCAACGCTCCTGGTCGAGCTGTATATCCGCAACGTGAGTCGAATGAAGGTCGCTGCCAGTATGCCGATTACGACCCCCAGGAACAGTGCGTAGAGGAACTCGTTGAGGGTATTCCATTCGTGTACGCTGACGAAGAACAGTACGTGCTCTCCGAACACCAGGCGGGTTGCCGCGGCGGCGCTCACCGCCGCCAGGATGATCGGGACGAATCCGATGATGGTGTATTCCATCAGAACCACTTCCATGGCGAAGACCACGCCGGCCAATGGCGTATTGAAACCGGCCGCAATGGCCGCGGCCACGCCACAGCCCACCAGCGTGCGCACACTGTTGTTCGGTAGTCCGAGTTTTCTGCCCAGCAGGCTTCCACTGGTGGCGCCAAGGTGGATGCTGGGCCCCTCGCGGCCGACGGAGTGACCGCATACGATACTCAGTGCCGCGCCGACGAACTGCATCAAGGCATTGCGCAAAGGCATGTGGCCCTGGTGGTAGTTGAGTCGCTCGATGACGTGGACCACCCCGACCTGGCGCACGCTGCGATGCGCGTAGTGAAACAGCAAGCCCACGATCAGTCCGCCGGTTATCGCAATTGCCAGGCGCCAATGCGGCTCGACACCTTCGAAGGCGTCGCTGTGCTCCATGGGGAAGAGCAGTGGCGCTCCGATTTCGACAACCCATCGAAAAGCAATGATGACGCCGCCGGAAAGCAGCCCGGCGACCACGCCCATCAATGACAGCTGAGGCAGTGCATCGACGTGCGCCATTTTCAGACTCTGCGTCTCGACGATACGGCGCCAGCGAGTCCGCAGACGACCGTGATCCGTTTTTCCCGGAATAGCCAATACCGGCCGCCTTGTTATGGTGTGCAGTCTAAAACGGCAATGGTGTTTCAGGCCTGGTGGTTAGGATGAGTTCCCGAAACTGATCCTTGATACGCGAAAGCGCTGCCTCGTTGTCGGCCTCGAAGCGAAGAACCAGCAGGGGTGTGGTATTGGAAGGTCGCACCAGGCCGAAGCCATCCTCGAAATCGACGCGCAGGCCGTCAATTTTGCTGACCTTCCCCGTTGGAAACTGTGCATTCGCCCTCAGTTCTTCCATTAACCTGTAGTGCTCTCCTTCTTCCATCTCGATGTGAAGTTCGGGCGTATTGATACTATCAGGCAGTTCGTCGAAAACTTGCTGGGGCGTCTTGTCCTGCTTGGATAGCAGTTCGATCAGACGCGCGCCCGTGTACAAGCCGTCGTCGAATCCGAACCATCGTTCCTTGAAAAATATGTGCCCGCTCATCTCGCCGGCCAGCACCGCGCCTGATTCCCTGAGCTTGGCTTTTATGAACGAGTGTCCGGTGCGCCACATCACGGGCTCTCCGCCCGCTGCCGAGATCTCCAATGGAAGATTGCGCGAGCATTTGACGTCGTATATCACCTTGCCGCCGGGCTGGCGTTTCAGGATATCCCGGGCGAACAGGATCATCTGCCGGTCCGGCCAGATTGTGTTGCCATCCGGTGTGACCACGCCCAATCGGTCGGCGTCGCCATCGAATGCAAGCCCGATTTCCGCATCGTGCAGCTGTATGGCTTCCACCAGATCTTTCAAATTCGCGGGCTGACTCGGATCGGGATGGTGGTTGGGGAAATTCCCATCGACTTCACAGAACAGTTCCACGATCTCGCACCCGAGTTCCCTGTACAACCTCGGCGCCACCGCACCACCCACGCCGTTGCCGCAATCGATGACGATCTTCATGGCTCGGCTGGGTTTGACGTCGCTGACGATACGATCGATGTAATCATCCAGAATTTCCAGGTGCCTGTGCGTCCCGGCACCCGTTGCCAGATCGCCATTTTCGATGCGTTGCCGCACCGCCTGTATACGCTCCCCTGCCAGCGTCTCGCCGTTGAGTACGATCTTCAGTCCGTTGTATTCAGGCGGGTTGTGGCTGCCGGTCACGGCCACCGCGGACTGCGTTCCAAGGTGGAATGTGGCAAAGTAGATTGCCGGAGTCGGCGCCATGCCAATGTCTATCACATTGCAACCCGCCGCCATAAATATCGTAGGCCTTGAAAATTTCTGAGGGTAACATTGATGTTTGCATATGGGCCGGGGTCAAATCTCCAAAAAATATGCTTTCACGGTGACCGGCGGACTCGAAACGAGTTCAGTTCGCTTTATGGATCGCCCGTTTGTCTACCGCAAGCGCGGCCTCATGCATGGCTTCCGACAGGGTCGGGTGGGCGTGCACGATGCGGGCGATGTCCTCGCTGGTCGCTTGCATCTCCATCGCAACAACGGCTTCGGCGATCAGTTCCGAGGCGTAGGGGCCGACGATATGTACCCCCAGCACCTTGTCGCTGCGTTCATGGGCGATGATTCGGACCTGTCCAATGGGCTGCTCCATCGCTCTTGCGCGGCCCGTCGCCGCGAATGGGAAGGCGCCGGTGCGGTAGGGTATTTCTTCATCCTTCAGCTCCTGCTCGGTCTTGCCGGCCCAGGCGATTTCGGGGAGCGTATAAACGACCCAGGGGATCACGTCATAATTGACGTGGGCATAATTCCCCGAAATGAATTCAGCCACGGCGACGCCTTCTTCGGATCCTTTATGGGCCAGCATCGCTCCGCGGACCGCGTCGCCTACCGCATAGACGTTGGGTATGTTGGTGCGCCATTGGTCGTCAATTTCGATGAAGCCGCGCTCATTCTTTGCAAGGCCGACGACGTCGTCCGCGATATCGTCGGTATTGGGTTTTCGACCCACCGAAACAATCAACCGATCCACTTCGATCTGCTGCTCTCCGTTCTTGTCCCTGTACCAAACGTTTACTTTTCTGCCTGATATTTCACTGCGTGTGACGGTGCATCCGAGCTTGATGTTCAGGCCCTGTGCCTTGAACTGCTTCAGTGCGTCTCGGGCGATATTAGGGTCGGCCGCGGGCAGGAAATCGTCCATCGCCTCGAGCAAGGTTACCTCGGCCCCGAGCCTCCGCCAGACGCTGCCCATTTCGAGGCCGATTACACCGGCGCCGATCACGCCCAGCCTCCTGGGCACCTCTTCGAGTTCCAGCGCCCCCGTGGAGTCAATGATCAAATCGTGATCAAGCGGTGCAACGGAGATATCGATCGGCATCGACCCCGAGGCAATGATGACGTTTATTGCGCGGACCCGCCGGGTGTCCTCACCGACGGTAACCTCGATTTCGTTTCCTGGAAGAAGACGGCCCCGGCCATGCAGGTAGGTGATCTTGTTGGCCTTGAAAAGCTGATCGATGCCACCGGTCAGTGTACTGACGATCTTGTCCTTGCGCGCCATCATGGTGGCCACGTCGATGCTCGCGCCGGTGACCCTGATTCCGTGCGCAGCGAATTCGTGGTTGAGGTGATGGTAGTGCTCTGCTGAATCGAGCAGCGCCTTGGAAGGTATGCAGCCTACATTGAGACAGGTGCCGCCCGGCGAGGGCTTGCCTTGCTTGTCGGTACGGTCGTCGATGCAGGCCGTGGACATTCCCAGTTGAGCACAGCGGATAGCGGCGACATAACCGGCGGGACCGGCGCCAATCACCACGACGTCAAATTCATCAGCCATAATTATTGAACAATCAGGTGTTATCGATTCCGGTCATACCTGCAGCAGCAGGCGGGCCGGGTCTTCGAGCGATTCCTTGACCGTTACCAGGAACCGGACGGCTTCCGCACCGTCGATGATTCTGTGGTCGTAGGTCAGGGCGATATACATCATTGGCCGTATTACGACATCACCGTTTTCCGCAACCGGCCTTTGCTCTATGCGGTGCATGCCCAGGATGCCGCTCTGAGGCGGATTCAGTATGGGGGTCGACAGCATCGATCCGAACACCCCTCCGTTGGTGATGGTGAATGTGCCCCCGACGAGTTCATCCATCGCCAGCTTGCCTTCCCGGGCTTTTCCGCCGAGATCCGAGATCTCGGTTTCGATCTGTGCAAAGCTCTTGGTTTCGGCGTCCCTGATGATTGGCACCACAAGGCCCCGTGGAGATGCGGCGGCGATGCCGATATCGCAGTAATCGTGATAGATGATGTCGCTGCCGTCCATGGAAGCGTTGACGACCGGGAAGCGCTTCAGCCCTTCGACGCTTGCCTTGACGAAAAACGACATCAAACCGAGCCGCACACCGTATTTTTCCTCGAATCTCTCCCTGTACTTTTTCCTCAGGTCCATGACGGCCTGAAGGTTGACGTCGTTGAACGAGGTGAGCATCGCGGCGGTGTTCTGGGCATCCTTGAGCCGTCGTGCAATCGTCGACCTGATCCTGCTCATCGGCTCCCGGCGTTCGTTGCGCGCACCGGGTGCGGCCGCATCCGCCTGCACGGGTGTCGCGGCAGCGGGAGCCGTGGGCGGGGATTTTCTGCTTTCGAGAAAACCGAGTACGTCTTCCTTGGTCAGCCGACCGCCTCTTCCGGTACCCGTTATGTCTGAAGGGGTCAGTTTGTTTTCCGCAACCAGCCTGCTGACCGCCGGGCTGAGGTCGGCGTCCTGCCGGTTGGTTGCCGCTTGCTCTTCCATGCTGCTTTCAGCCGCTGCCGCCGCGGGTGCCTCGCTCGCGGCTTTCGGTTCGATTATCGCGAGCAGTTCATCACCGGAAACGACGTCACCGTCCTTTTTCAGCAGCTTCTCTATCAGACCATTTACAGGAGCGGGAACTTCGAGGACCACTTTTTCGGTCTCGAGATCAACGAGATTTTCATCGCGGTTCACGAAATCGCCCTCCTTCTTGTGCCAAGCGAGCACGGTGGCTTCTGTAACCGACTCCGGTAGTACCGGTACTTTAACTTCTACTGCCATATAGATCCGTTATTGTTGTTTGCTTCAGTTGGTGGCTGGCGACAGCGCTTCATCCACGAGCTGCTTTTGCTGTTTTGCGTGGATGCTATGGTACCCGGCGGCGGAGGAGGGCGAGGGGGCGCGTCCACTGTAGTGGATGGATTGCGTGTCCTTTGTGCATGCCAGTATGTGGTGCTGTATCTGGTACCATGCGCCCTGATTTCTGGGTTCCTCCTGGCACCAGAAAACCTCGTCCGCAGAGGGGTAGCGCGCAAGCTCGGATCGCAGTTCGTCACGGGGGAAGGGATAAAGCTGTTCCACGCGCAGCAGCGCGGTGTCATGGATGTTTCTTCTCTGCCTTTCCTCGAGCAGGTCGAAATAAACCTTGCCGCTGCACAACACAACGCGCTTTACCGTGTCGCTTTCGAGTGGCTCCATTTCCGGGATAATCAGCTGAAATTGGCCCGATTCGAGATCCGAAAGCTGTGAGGTTGACAATTTGTGCCGCAGCAGGCTCTTCGGCGTCATCACCACCAGCGGCCTTTTGAATTTCCTGATGGCCTGACGCCGGATCAGATGAAAAAACTGGGCCGGGGTGGTGGGGACGCAGACCTGTTGATTGTTGTCGGCGCACAACTGCAGATATCTCTCGAGCCTTGCGGATGAATGTTCCGGACCCTGCCCCTCGTAGCCGTGCGGCAGGTACATCGTAAGTCCGCAAAGGCGGCCCCACTTGGTCTCTCCGCTGGATATGAACTGATCGATCACGACCTGGGCGCCGTTCGCAAAGTCGCCAAACTGGGCTTCCCAGATCACCAGCGTACTCGGCTCGGCCGTTGCGTAGCCGTATTCGAACGCCAGCACCGCCTCTTCGGAAAGCACCGAGTTGATGACAAGGAATCTCGGCTGCCCGTCGTAGAGATTACGCAGCGGGACATAGACCTCCCGGCTGTTCTGGTCGTGCAGGGTGGCGTGGCGGTGGAAAAACGTGCCTCTGCCGGAATCCTGGCCGGAAATACGCACCGGATAACCTTCGTTGATCAGTGTTGCGTATGCCAGGTTCTCCGCCATGCCCCAGTCGAGGGGGGACTTTCCCTCAGCCATTTTTCTGCGATCCTCCATAATCTTGACGATCCTCGGGTGCAATTCGAATCCATCGGGGATTCCGAGCAGCCGCAAAGCCAGGTCGTTTAAAGTACTGGCGGCAACGCCGGTTTCGACGTCCATATTCCATTTGCTGCGGATATACGGATTCCAGTCAACGGCATAAGGATTGTCCACCTTGCCCAGCACATTCTTCGCGACAACCTTGCCCTCGTCCAGCAGTTGGCGATATCGGGCAACGATCTGATCGGGCTCTTCGGGTTTCAGCACCCCTTCCGCGACGAGCCGGTCCGCATAGAGTTTGCGTGTGGTCGGCAGCGCGGAAATCGTTTTGTACATCAAAGGCTGGGTAACCCTGGGTTCATCCGCCTCGTTGTGCCCGTGTCTCCGATAGCAGTTGATGTCGAGCAGCACGTCCATGCCGAATTCCATGCGGTAGTCCAGGGCCAGCTGAGTGAAGAACAGTATGGCATCGGGATCGTCGCCATTGACGTGGAATATCGGTGCCTGCACCATTTTGGCGACCTCGGTGCAATACAGCGTCGAGCGTGTATCCAGAGGATTGCTGGTGGTAAATCCGATCTGGTTGTTTACGATGATGTGGACGGTACCACCGGTGCCGTATCCGCGTGTCTTCGACAGGTTCAGGGTTTCCATGACCACGCCCTGTCCGGGAAAGGCGGCATCGCCGTGGACGATGACCGGTAGAACCGTTTTGCCCTCCTGGTCATCCCTGCGCAGCTGGCGTGCCTTGACCGAGCCCTCGACGACGGGGGAGACGATTTCCAGATGGGACGGATTGAAGGCGAGTGCAAGGTGCACCGGCCCGCCCGGTGTGTCTACGTCAGATGAAAATCCCTGGTGATATTTTACGTCGCCGGACACGATGAGCTCATCGGAGTTGTACTTGCCTTCGAATTCGCCAAACAAATCACCCGGAGACTTGCCCAGAATGTTTACCAGTACGTTCAAGCGGCCCCGATGAGCCATGCCCAGAACGAATTCCTTGATGCCGTTCGCGCCGCCGCGTTGGATGATTTCCTTCAACATCGGAATCAGGCTCTCGCCGCCCTCCAGCGAGAAGCGCTTCTGTCCGACGTACTTGGTGTGCAGGTAGCGTTCGATCCCCTCCGCGGCGGTCAGATGTTCCAGAAGCTCCCGCCGCGTTTCGGCGGCGAACCGGGAAGACCAGTCTCCAAGGGCGGGTTCGATGCGCGCCTGCAGCCAACGTCGTTTTTTTGTATTGGTGATGTAGTAATACTCTATTCCGGCGCTGCCGCAATAGATCTTCCTGACCGCGGTGACAATGTCCGCCAGTCGCATCCGGTCTGCTACGGCAAAAGAACCGGTATCGAATTCCTGGGCCATATCAGCCTCGGTCAGGCCGTGATATTCCGGTGCAAGATCCGGGACAGGCTCCCTTTCATAGAAATTGAGCGGGTCGGATTCGGAAACCTGGTGGCCTCTTACCCGGTAGGCGTTGATGAGTCTGAGTACCGCCGCCTGCTTGGCGGCGCCGGCTTCGGACATTTTTGCGGGCGCACCCGCCGGAAGGTAAGTCGCCTCGGAAGTGCCTTGATCCAGCGACTGGAAGTAAAGGCGCCATTGTTCGTCCAGAGCGCCCGGGTCCTCGATATAGCGATGATAGAGGTCTTCCAGATAGGCGGCGTTATTACCGTTAAGGGGTGTGCTCGGATATGAGATAGATTTGACTGGGCCAATCATTGCAGGTTCAGGCGTCTCGCCGGCTCGGATTTACAAAGCGATTCGATCGGAGTGATTTATGTAAGGAATTATAGGTCCAAAGCGCTTCTTGCGGTAGCCCGGATATCGTTTCAATCCGGTTTAGGAACGTTTCTCCAGCGGAATGAAGTCGCGTTTCGCCGGACCACTGTAAATCTGGCGCGGCCGGGCTATCTTCAGCTCCGGATCGACCATCTGTTCGATCCATTGCGCTACCCAGCCCGCGGTGCGCGGAATGGCGAACAGGACGGTAAATATGCTGGTCGGAAACTCCATGGCTTCATAAATCAGGCCGGAGTAAAAGTCGACATTTGGATACAGCTTGCGGCTGACGAAGTAATCGTCTTCCAGCGCAATACGCTCCAGCTCCAGTGCAATGTCGATGAGCGGGTTTTTCCCCGTCACCTCGAAGACCTGATGCGCGGTTTTCTTGATGATCGTCGCCCTGGGGTCATAGTTCTTGTACACTCGGTGGCCAAATCCCATCAGCCGCATCTCCCCGGCCTTGACCCGTTTGATGTAGTCCGGCACCCGTTTGACGCTGTCGATTTCGTTCAACATGCGCAGCACCGCTTCGTTGGCGCCACCGTGCAGAGGGCCATAGAGCGCCGCCGCCGCCCCGGCGACCGAGACGTAAGGGTCTGCCATGGAACTCGAAATGTTTCGCATGGCGTTTGTGCTGCAATTCTGTTCGTGATCGGCATGCAGGATGAAAAGAACGTCCAGCGCGTGCTCCAGCACCGGATCCGGTTGGTAGCGGGGCTCAACCCGGCGGTACATCATGTTCAGGAAATTTCCCGTGTAGCTCAGGCTGATATCCGGATAGACGTAAGGCAGGCCCCGGCTGTTGCGATAGGTGTACGAGGCGATAGTGGACATCTTGCCTATCAGCCGGTACGCCTGGAGCATGCGGGTCTCGGGTTCCTGCACCTTGCGAGCGTCCGGATAGAACGTCGACAGTGCCGCCACCGTGCTTATCAGCATCCCCATTGGGTGCGCGTCATAGTGAAACCCCTCCATGAGCTTCTTCGTTTTTTCATGCAGCACGGTGTGATACATGATGTTGTGTACCCAGGAGTTGAGCTGCGATTTGGTGGGCAGTTCGCCGTGCACCAACAGATAGGCGACTTCCAGAAACGTGCTTTGTTCGGCAAGCTGTTCGATCGGATACCCCCGATACCGCAGGATGCCGCGTTCACCATCGAGTTCCGTAATCGCACTTCTGCACGAGGCGGTGTTGTCGAATCCGGGATCATAGGACATCAGCCCGAACTCGTGCTCGTCCCGTTTTATCTGCCGAAGATCCCTGGCTCTTATGGTGCCCTGGTCGATTTCCAGTTGGCAGTTGTTTCCGGTTCTATTATCGGTAATTTCTAGTGTTTCGGACATGCTGTTGTCCTTGCTGTAGTTTGAAAATCAATCGGTCACTGGCGACCCGTGTGGCCGAAGCCACCAGCGCTTCGCGCACTCTCCTCGAAGTCGTCGACGATGTCGAAAGCTACCCTGCGTACCGGTACGAACACCATTTGCGCGATTCGATCTCCCGGCTCGATCACCACGGTGCGCTTGCCGCGATTCCAGATCGAGACCATCAACTGGCCCTGGTAGTCCGAGTCGATCAATCCAACGAGGTTGCCCAGGACGATGCCCTGTTTATGTCCCAATCCCGATCTGGGCAGCAGCACGGCGGTCAGTTCCGGATCTGCGATATGAATCGCCATGCCGGTCGGAATGAGCTGCACTTCACCGGCCTCGATTCGCAAATGTTCTTCAATGCACGCCCTCAGATCCATGCCGGCGGACCCGTCGGTGGCGTATTCGGGCAGGGGGTACTCTTCCCCGATGCGTTTATCGAGGATCTTGAGCTGGATTTTTTGCATGATAGCGTTCCGCAATCTCTTCGATCAGTCTTCGGGCGAGCAGGCTCTTGCGCATTCGGGGCAACGTCTTTGTATCCGTTTTATCGATCAGCATGAGGGAATTGTCTTCGGTGCCAAAACCCGCCCCGCCGCCCACCAGGTTCGCGGCAATCAGGTCTACGCCCTTGCTGGCCAGCTTTTCCCTGGCATGCATTTCCACATCGGTGGTTTCAGCGGCAAAACCTGCCGTAAACAGCAATCCGCGCTTTGCGACCGCTGCCAGTATGTCCGGATTCCTGATCAGCTCAAGAGTCAGCGTATCGCTGCGTTTCTTGATCTTCTGCTCGGCGGCCGTCGCCGGTCGGTAATCCGCTACGGCCGCGACCGCAATAAAAATATCGCCTGCTGCCGTTTCGTCCATTGCGGCGTCGTACATCTCCTGCGCGGACGTCACCCGTATAGTATGAACGTTTTCCGGGTGAGGCAGTCCGGTCGGCCCCGACACCAGGGTCACGTGCGCGCCGTTTTCGGCAGCGGCTTCGGCGACGGCGTAGCCCATTTTTCCCGAACTGTGGTTGGTAATGCCGCGGACCGGGTCGATCGCCTCCCAGGTGGGGCCTGCGGTAACGACCACTTTGACATTTTCCAGTATGCCCGATCGGAATGAACCGGATAGCGCCGCCAAAAGCTCGTCGGGCTCGAGCATGCGACCCGGACCGATGTCGCCGCACGCCTGATCGCCCTCGGCCGGGCCCACTATCAGTATGCCCCGTTTACGCAGGATTTCTATGTTGTCTTGGGTTGCCTGGTCCCGCCACATCTGCTGATTCATCGCGGGAGCTACCGATATAGCGACCGGCGTGGCAAGACACAGCGTGGTCAGCAGGTCGTCGGCTGCACCGTGGGCCAGACGTGATATGAAATTCGCGGTCGCCGGTGCAATCAGCATGGCGTCGGCCCAGCGAGCCAGTTCGATGTGTCCCATGCCTGCCTCGGCATCGGGGTCCAGAAGGCTGGTATGGACAGGATTGGAACTTACCGCCTGCATCGTCAGCGGTGTGATGAAATGTTCCGCCCCCTTGGTCATCACGACCCGAACCCGGGCCCCGCGGTCTCGCAGCCGCCGGGCCAGCTCGGCGCTCTTGTACGCCGCTATGCCGCCCGTTACGCCGAGCACGATATGTTTGTTCGCCAAACCCATTTGAGCTAGAGTTTAACCCGTTTTGAGACGGTAAGGGTCGACCTGGATTATCCGGGTCGGCGGCACGGAAGCATCGTGAGATGAACAAGGAGGTAAAACATGTCTATTCTGGATTGGCCGATCGGGGAACGACCCCGGGAGAAGCTGCTGGCCCGGGGCGCCGGCGCGTTGTCGGATGCCGAGTTGGTGGCAATCTTGATCCGCTGCGGGACCAAGGGAAAAACCGCCCTGGATGTGTCACGCCAACTGCTTGAAACCTATGGAGGAGTCCGTGGCCTGTTGACCGCGGCGCCGGCGGCCCGCCGGCAGGCCGGATTCGGCGGCGCGAGGTATGCTACGTTGCAGGCGGCGTTGGAGCTGAGTCGGCGCTATCTGGCTGAGCGAATGCATAATGTGGATGCGTTGACGTCTCCGCATGCGGCAAGGGCCTACCTCGATGCCAGGCTCAAGGACCGGCCCTATGAGGTGTTCGGTTGTCTTTACCTGGACACCAAGCATCGGCCAATCCGCTTCGAGGAACTGTTTAGGGGCACCATAGACGGTGCTTCCGTTTATCCGAGGGAGGTCGTCAGGACGGTATTGGCAAACAACGCCGCCGCGGTCATTCTTGTCCACAACCACCCCTCGGGCGTCGCTGAACCGAGCAGCGCCGACCAGTCACTGACCCGCCGGCTCAAAGCGGCGCTGGCATTGGTTGACGTCCGCCTGATAGACCATATCATCGTGGGCGACGGTGCGGCGGTGTCCTTCAGCGAGAGGGGCCTGTTGTAGCCCGATCCAGGTGCATCGCGCGGGGCGGGTCGGCGACCTATTCCCTCCTGGTCACAATTCTGGTATAACGCGGCCTCTTTTCGGCGGCCGATATCGAGGCCTTGGGAATATGTCTAAAGTCTGTCAAATTACCGGAAAACGAACGGTTCGTGGAAACAATGTTTCTCACGCGAAAAACAGGACCCGGCGGAGTTTTCAACCGAATCTGCACTATCGCAAATTCTGGGTCGAAAGTGAAAAACGATGGGTGCGGCTGCGCATATCCAGCCGCGGCCTGCGAATCATCGACAAGAACGGCATCGATTCGGTTCTTTCCGATCTGCGGTCACGCGGTGAAAAGGTCTAGTTGAAAAGGTCTAGGGGTATACGATGAGAGACAAGATCAAGCTGGTTTCCAGCGCTGGCACGGGGCACTTCTACACAACGACGAAGAATAAACGGAATACCCCCGACAAGTTCGAATTCAAGAAGTATGATCCGGTTGCGCGCAAGCACGTCATCTACAAGGAAGCAAAAATAAAATAACGCACGCGTTATCCGCTTTCCGTTCCCCGTTTGAGGCGGGACTGTCCCGCCGGGTTTCCTGCATTGACTTCCCGTAGTTTCTCCTGGGCTCGCCGATCATCCTGATTTTGAGCGAAACATGAATATCCGTCAGCTCGCCCGAATCGTAACAACGCTGCGCCGCGGTGTGATGGAGGGCCTGCCCACGGCCGAAAAAAGCAGAGATCCCATCGAGCTGTTCGGTGAATGGTTCGATACCGCGGAACGCTGTGGCCTTTACCTGCACGAAGCGATGACCCTGGCGACCAGTACCCCGGACGGAATTCCGTCGGCTCGCATGGTGCTGTTGAAGGGCTTCGATCACAGCGGATTCTCCTTTTTTACCAACTACGGCAGCAGAAAATCGGCGGAACTGGACGGCAATCCAAACGCGGCGCTGGTATTACACTGGAATGTCCTGCAGCGCCAGATCAGGATCACCGGAGCGGTCGCTCGCGTTTCTCATGAAGAATCCGCGGCGTATTACAAATCGAGGCCGCGCGGGAGCCGCATCGCCGCATGGGCGTCTCGTCAAAGCCGCGTCCTGGCGCACCGGGATGACCTGCAGCGCGCGTTTGACGAAAAACAAAAAGAGTACGAAAGCGGTGATGTGCCCCTGCCCGATTTCTGGGGGGGGTATCGCTTGCGGCCCGACGATATCGAGTTCTGGCAGGGTAAGGCAAACCGTATGCACGACCGCCTGCTGTTTCGCAGACACCAGGCCGGCTGGGTGAGCGAATGGCTGTATCCTTGAGCTTGCTGAGCCCACCTATCAAACTATTTTCTAATGCCCACAATATTCATTAGAATGTCGGCCCCGGGTCATCGAAGCGTCCGTGCGTCGGAAAATGCGGGCACGGAAATCGACGTTCTGACAAATTCAAATGGATCGAGTAAAATCGGGGATGAAAATAAGAAACACCGTTTTGGGAGCCTCACTGTTTGATTAATTTGCAGCGCCTGCGCTTTCAACCCGATAGAAGGCTGGCCTTTCTCCAGGGATTCTTGAAGTATCCCCATCTGGTCGGGTCCGTGATTCCAAGTTCACGTTTTCTGGAACGTCGCCTGATCGACAGTTCCGGAGTGGGAGATGCACGGGTCGTAGTTGAACTGGGGCCAGGCACGGGCGGTACCACGAGAGCCATCATGCAGTCTATGCCTAAACAAGCGCGACTGCTGGCCATCGAGATCAATCCGCAATTTGCATCATTGCTGAATTCGGAATCTGACCCCCGGCTGAGGGTGTATCAAGGCAGTGCCGAGAATATTTCGGATGCACTGGCCGTCAATGATCTGGGAGCGCCGGATGTCGTAGTTTCGGGAATCCCGTTTTCCACTATATCTCCGCATCTTGGACGCCGCATCATCAGCAAGGTGTGGGACAGTCTTGCTCCGGGAGGCCGGTTCGTGGCATATCAGTTTCGCGACAGAGTCGCTTTGCTTGGCCGAGAGTTGCTGGGTGATCCCCAGGTCGAAGTGGAATTCCTCAACGTTCCTCCGATGCGGTTTTATCGATGGGACAAACCGCTCGATAAAGTCAAAAAACTCAACGGCAGAAAGTACCACACGGAACAGGGCGAAATCGCCTCGAATTTCTAGCCCGCATTTCTCACCAGGATCCCGGATGATGGCGCAGTACAGGGGCCGATGAACGCCGGGCTGGAACGAAATGCATAGCCGCCTGGTGAGAAATGCGGGCTAGTCTGGACGACTGCCGCATCGCGGCCGGGCGCCGCTCCCACAAAACAACGCAGTCCATGATCCCGATGTAGGAGGCGCGCCTCGCGCCGATTAGGTGTTACAGTTTCACCAGGGTTTCGGATGGGACGCGGGCTAGTCGTAGCAGTGCTCCGGGCCTGGAAACTCTGCGCGTTTCACGGCGTCGACATACCTCGAGATCGCGCCCTGAATGCCGTTGGGCTCCCCATCAAGAAAATTTTTGACGAATTTCGCGGGACGGCCAGGATAGAGTCCGAGCAGGTCATGCCAGACCATGATCTGCCCATCCGTGTCCGGGCCGGCACCGATGCCAATGACGGGAACATCAAGGACCTCCGTGATCCGGGTACCCAGGCTTCGGGGAACGCACTCCAGAAGAATGATTCCTGCACCCGCATCTTGCAGGACCAGTGCTTCATCGATCATTTCCTGTGCCTTGTCCGGATTGCGGCCCTGAACACGATAGCCTCCAAGGTGGTTTACTGACTGCGGGGTCAGGCCCATGTGGGCGCACACGGGAATACCGTGTCTTACCAGCAGCTTGGTGAAGTCTGACAACCAGGATCCACCCTCCAGCTTGACCATCTGTGCGCCCTCGCGCATCAGCAATGCGCAGTTTTCAAGGGTCTGGTCTTTGGCGTAGTAGCTCATGAACGGCATATCCGCCATGATGAAGGAGCCCTGGTTTCCGCGCTTGACGCAGCGCACATGGTACGCAACGTCGTCGATTGTTACCGGTAGACTGGAGTCATGCCCCTGGATCACCATGCCCAGGGAATCACCCACCAGTATGACCTCCACCCCGCTGGCGCTTACACTGTAGGCCGAACAAAAGTCATACGCGGTCAAGCTGGCAAACTTTTCGCCTTCCTTCTTCAGTTTGCTCAGTGTATTGATGGTGACGGATTTTTTATGATTATTCTGTACTGACATAGTTGGAGATCCGGATTGGGTTATGTTCGTCTATTGGCGTTCGCCATCTTCCATTTGTCGTTCGAGTGAGTTGAGCATCGGATGGTGCCGTCAGGGGGCGTCGCGGGCTAGATCGCTTTGGAGTAGCCGCGGAATTTTTCGCTGGTCTGCAGATAGGCATCAAAAACCGAGCAGATATTTCGCACGAGCAGCCGGCCACGCGGGTTGATCCGGATCGTCGCATCGTCCACTTCGACCAGCCCGTCATCCTGCATGACCTGCAATTGTTCCAGTTCATTCGAAAAATACCGCGTAAAGTCGATTTCGTACCGCACATCTATGGCGTCCATATCGACACGGAAATTGCATATCAACTCCGTGATCACCGTGCGCCTCAGACGGTCATCCGCATTCAGTTTTACACCCCGCGCGATGGGAAGCCTGGCAGCGTCGATGGACCGGTGATAATCTTCAAGACGCACATGGTTTTGAGCATAGTTTCCACCGACCTGGCCGATGCTGCTGGCGCCGAGCCCGATCAGGTCGCAGTCCCGATGCGTGGAGTAGCCCTGAAAATTTCTGTGCAGCGTGCCGTTTTTCTGAGCCAGGGCGAGTTCGTCCTCGGGTTGTGAGAAATGATCCATGCCGATGTATAGGTAGCCCGCCGCCGACAATCGCTCTATGGTCATTTTGAGGATGTCGAGTTTTTCCCGCCTCGAGGGCAACTCCGACGGTTCGATCTGTTGTTGTACCTTGAAACGCTGGGGTAAATGCGCGTAGTTGAACACCGAGAGGCGGTCGGGGCGGACGCGGATGATGGCATCCAGGGTGCTTTCGAATCGCTTTGAAGTTTGCCTCGGTAATCCATAGATCAGATCCATACTGATAGACTTGAAGCCGTGTTCCCTCGCTGCCGAGAATACCCCGAGGGTCTGCTCGAACGGTTGAATGCGGTTTACAGCTGATTGTACATCCGGGTCGATGTCCTGAACTCCGAGGCTTACCCGATTGAACCCCTGTTCGCGCAGGAATCCGATGTCCCCGGGGCCTACTTCCCTGGGATCGAGTTCAATGGACATTTCCGAGACTGCATCGTTGGCGAAGTTAAAACAGGACCTGAGTTCGTCCATCAGCATCTGCATCTGTGCACGGCTGATAAAAGTGGGCGTGCCTCCCCCCCAGTGCATCTGTTCTACTATTCTGGACGTATCCACGCGGTCAGAGATCAACCGGATCTCACCCAGCAGCCCGCGCAGATACGGCTCGGCATGTTTCCGGTTGGCTGTGATGATCTTGGTGCATGCGCAGTAGAAGCAGACGGTGCTGCAAAACGGAATGTGGACATAGATCGACAACGGCAGTGGATTCCCGCCGTCATTGGAGCGCGCGACCCAGTCCAAGTATTGTTCTTCATCCAGGGGGTGAAATTGCGGTGCGGTGGGGTACGAAGTGTAGCGCGGTACGGTGGTGTCGTACCGTTCCAAAAGTGCCTCATCGAACAGTTCGGAATGCTGGCTAGCCTGCATCTTGCACCCCGATAGGAAGACGGCTGTCGCTTGCCGTGGATTTGTTCGATGCGGTCATTTCGGTGTATTTGAACAAAACAGCAATGCCATGCAAAAAGTCATGCGCCCTGGTGCTCGATCGGGGCTAATGAGACATCAGTACCGGGACGGTCATGTGTTCGAGCAGGTGCCGCGTGACGCCGCCGAGAATTTTTTCGCGCAGGCGGGTGTGTCCATAGGCGCCGCAGACAATGAGTTCTGCGGAAACATCCGCCGCATGCGACAGCAGCATGTCCGCGGCCGGGATCTCCTGGTTGTGCAATCGGCTCAATTCCACATTTATTCCGTACCGGGAAAGGTAAGTGCGCACGTTTCCACCGTCGTTTTCATTCGGCTCATGCTTGGGGTTGATCCATAGCAATTCGACCCGCCTCGCCTTGCGCAGAATCGGCAGGGCATCCTTTACCGCGCGGGCAGACTCCCGCGTGCCGTTCCAAGCGACCAGTACGGTGCTCATCAGGTCGTAGCTGTCCTCGATGTACGGGACCACCAGGCACGGCCTGCCCGCTTCGATCAGAACGTGCTCCACGACACCCGGATTCGCGTCTCTGGGATCGGCAGGGTTGTACTGGCCGAGTATCGCCACGTCGGCGCAGTGGGCGTGGCTGCAAAGAGAGGTGACGATGTCGCCCTCCACGGAGCGCCAAGACGTTTCGACGCCGTAGCCGGTATTCAGGTTTTCCAGGAGCTTTTTTGCCTTGCTGGAATAGTTCCGGCCGGCCTGTCTTACCGCTTCGATGATGTCGGGGCCGACGGGCGCCTCCGCATATACCGGGACGGTGTAGGACGGCGTGATGTGAAGCGCCGTCAGATGAGCGTCGAAAGCCTGCGCCAGATCCAATGAAATAGCCAGCCTGTTTCTGCATGCCACGCTGGTATCGACCTGAACCAGAATACTTTTCATTTGTCTCTTTCTCTCACTCCCGTCTACGGTGGGGCCACAATAAGGTGCCGACCGGATTGCGTCAATGACCCAGGTCAACCCCGCAACTGCTTTAACCCGCACATTGTACCTGAACGCCTGGCCGGACCCGCTCTGCGTGATCACCCGCATAATGCAGGCTGGAGGGTGGATTTTTACTCCGATTTGCCTTGAACGCCATATCGGATTTCCCTACTATCATTTCAGAGCGGCAGCGGTATAGCGAAGAAACAAACGTGAACTCATGGTAGACGATCAATTCAGCTGAACAACGGGCTAGGAAGACGAATGAAAACAAACTCTGTGCACTGTATGGTTTTTTGCGGTCTGTTGTTGTCAGCGGCTGCCGCTCATGCCCAGAATCCCGGTCTGGCCGACCAATTTTACGCTACCACGCCACTGCAACGCGCCGAGGCCCAGACGGAGGTGCTTGCGGACGTACTTCAACTGAGCCCGGAGCAGGCCGGGGAGTTGGTGGAGATCAACCTGAAATACTCCAAAAAGATACAGAGGCTGATCAACCAGGGTGCGTCAGACGCCATCCTCTACCATGAAATCCAGAAGTATTCGCAGGCCAAGGACGAAGAGATCGCTGAATTGTTAACCAATGAGCAGGCAGAACGTTACGCTGAATACAAGACTAAACTTCGTCGTATTATCGAAGACGTGATTCAGCGTCGAAACCGCTGAGCAGCCCGTGCCGGTTCGGGTGAGCTATGGAAACTTGCGCAAACACCATCATAGTGGAATAGATGCCGAAGGCTCGGGGTTGGCGGGAGCTGTGGTCAATATGCCCGGATCTGTTCAAAATGCGGCGTAAGGACATATCGATGCCGGTCGCGGGCATCCGCATCGCATTGTTGGTGCTCGCCATTGCGTCACAACCCGTGGCGAGATCAGCGGGGAACGCGGAGCTTCAGTCGGCGAGGATCACCCTGGGTGCGGCACGGGACGCATTGTCCGCCGCGTCCGTCGAGTTCAGATCCATGCTGTCGCAGGGTGGGGCAAGCGAGTCGGAAACGAAGGACTACCTGGCATATCTCGGCCGGCTAAAGCGTTCGGTATCTGCAAATTGCAGGGTCGTGCTGGATCTGAAACTGGAAATCGGTGATTCGAGTCCGGAGCCGGGTTGCAACCCGGATGATCTGAAGCCGGCGGGTCCGGTGTCGTTTCCGGGCGAACGCACAGAAGAGGAGCGCATTGCGGGCCTCGAAGGGCAGTTGGGCAAATCCATGTCGGAGTTCGATGAATTGCTGCTGCGGGAAATGGATGAACTGCAGCGCAAACGCTCGGGTTCTCCAGATGAATCCGGCGGTTCCGGCACCGCCGATGGCGAAGGTGAGGGGGCTACGTCGGCGGATGGCGGTGCCGAACCTGACGGTCGGCAGGGATCCCGGCAGGGGCAGGAGCAAATAGGGAATGAGCAACCGCAAGGTGAAGAAGTCGCCTCCCAGGCGGAACCGGGCGAGCAGCAGACCGGCGCCCATGGCGGCAGCCGTCAGAGCGGCGCCGATGGGTCCCGGACAGCGACCCGCGATGCTCCCCCCTCGGCTGGTGACGACGATATCGTGGCTCGGCAGCTGCGCGAAGCGGCCGAACAGGAAACCGACCCGGTATTGCGGGAAAAACTGTGGGAAGAGTACCGCCGCTATAAAGAAAAGCAGAAGGCGCAACCGAAAAACCTGAACTGAGATGAACCGTCAGCAGACAATTCGAACCTCCTTGCTCGCCGTTTTGCTGCTGGGCGCTGTAACGGCGTGCCAGACGGTGCCCGAGGCGCCGCACGTGCCCGACACCCTGATCAACAACGCCCAAAGGGAGGTGCCGGAGAGTGAGCTTCTGGACGTGGGCGTATTCGTCCTCGACCCCGGTCCTATCAGCGACGACGACAGGGAGAAGGGCGTATCCGAAGACGTTCGGAACGCCGAATCGCGCTACATTGCCATCCACCTCCGCGACACCATTCAGCAGACCGGGCACTGGGGTGCCGTCAGGGTCCTGCCCGGCCAGACCGAAACCGCAGAAATCATCGTTGCCGGACAGATCGACAGGTCGGACGGGGAGGCCCTGGTATTACAGATCCACGCCTACGATGCGAGCGGCACCAAGTGGTTCAGCCGCAAATACGAGAAACGTGTGCCGCAGTCCGTTTATAGTCAAAATCGGGAAAAAGAGGTTTTCCAGGATGTCTATAATCGCATCGCCAACGACCTGTTTCGGGAAAAATCGGGGCTGAGTCAGGAACAGATCGAACACATACGGCGCGTCGCACGGCTGCGCTTCGCCAGGTCGCTGGCGCCTGATGCATTCAACGAACACCTGAACGTCGAGGATGGTTCGTACCAGATTCAAAGGCTCCCCGCGACAAACGACCCGATGATGGAGCGCGTACTCGAGATTCGCGAGCGCGAGTACTTGATGGTCGACGTGATCAACGGGTACTACGACAACCTTTATGCCGAAATGGAGTCTCCTTATTTCGACTGGCGCAGGCTGAGCTCTGAGGAAGCTGCCGCATTGAGGGAAGTCAAGCGTAAAAGCACCCAGCGTTACCTCCTGGGAAGCGCATTGATCATCGGCGCTATCGCGGTGGAGGTGCTCGGAGGAGACACGAATACCGATACGCTGCGCGATGTTATGGTCATTGGGGGTGCCGCATCGGTCAAAGGCGGCGCAGACCTGGGGGCGCAGAAAAGAATACACAAAGACGCGATTCGGGAGCTGGGCGAATCCTTTCAGGCGGAAGTCGCGCCGATGGTGGTGGATATCGAAGGGCAGACCGCAGAGTTGACCGGTTCGGCGGAAGAGCAATTCATCAAGTGGCGGGAACTGCTCCGCGAGATATACCGAACAGAGACCGGGCTGCCCGTCCCCACCATCCAGACGGACGGGGAAACGCCGCCTGCCGGGAATATTTTCACGCCGGCTGAAGACGAACAGGGCGCACCCTCGAATCAGGGCGACAATACCGCAATCAACTCCGGCATAAGCTGAGGAAAACCGGTCGGCTGGTGGAAGTGGATAGGGATAACGGGCCCGACGATCCCGGCGAGAAAAAAGACATCTCCGAGCAGCCGGCGCGGCGGAAAGCAAAGTCGACGCGACGATCAGGCATTCGCACGGTTCTGCTCATTGCCCTCGTTTCATTATTGTTGTTGGTGGTTG
>CAMYOI010000016.1:4100-27211 GCA_947259955.1 uncultured Gammaproteobacteria bacterium | reverse complement strand
CGCGGCGTAGGAAGTCGGGTAGCGTCCGTACTTCTGCTTGAACCCGGAGACGAACTTCTTGTTCTGCGGCGTGTCCAGATCGGGTGACCAGAACATGGTCATGCGCGAGCCCTTGACGCCAGTCAGGTTCCCTTGCTGAAATTTAGGCAGCGAAATGGAGTCTACGGTAAACACGGAGTAGAGGGGAATCTGGCCCTGCAATCCGGCCTGTTGGTACTGCTTGATGAACGCAGCGCCCGGGGGGCCCGGATAGAATATGAAGACACCCTCGGCGCCGCTGGCCTTGGCCTTGGCCAGCTCGGCCGCAAATTCGACCTGCTTGACTTTGCCCCAACCGGTCATGTCCTTGCCGAGTATCTCACCCTCGAAGGTGCGCTCCACTCCGGACACCATGTTCTTGCCGGCGGCGTAGTTGGGCGCGATGATATAGAGGGATTTCACACCCTGCTGGTTCAGCACCTCGCCCATGGCCATTGGGGTCTGGTCGTTCTGCCAGGAGGTGGAGAAAAAGTTCTTATGACAGAGTTTGCCGGCGAGTTGCGAGGGTCCGGCGTTGGAGCTGATCAGGAACTTTCCCGCGTCCAGCACCGATTTGCGGGATGCGAGCAGCACATGAGACCAGATATAACCGGCCACGAAATCCACGTCGTCCTGCTTGACCAGCTTGTCGGTGCTCTGCTTGCCGACGTCCGGCTTGAATCCATCGTCCTCGACGATGAGCTCCACGTCGAGGTTGCCCATCTTGCCACCGATATCCTCGATCGCCAGATTGACCGCATCGACCATGTCCTGGCCGATGACTCCGGCCGGGGTGGTCAAGGTGGTCACAAATCCAATCTTGACGCTGTCAGCACCCGCCGCGGCGGTGAACCCGAGAAACCCAAGCAGCGACACCGCAGCGGTTAAACCCTTTTTAATCGCATTCACGACTTTCCTCCTGTTGGAAACTTGGCGAAACTTTTTACTTGTATTGATTCATCCTATACATCTTAACCTTTTTCAGAGGTTTCATGCACACGTCAAAGTCGACGTCTAATGATAGAAATCCCGGCCGATCAGACCCTTCCTTCTCAATAATTGAGAAATCCGGTACCTGTCTTCGCCGTAGCTTCGCTGAATATTTTCCAGGGTTTTCACTACGTATGCGAGCCCGATGCGATCGGCCCAGACCAGCGGCCCCATCGGGTAGCCGGCACCGTAGCGCATGGCCAGATCGACCGCTTTCACGTTGCAAACCCCTTGATTCACCGCATCGGCACCCTCGTTTGCGAGCATGCAAACCGTTCTCGTTACGATCATCCCGGGCGCATCTTCGATCGCCGATACCGACTTGCCGATTGCCTGAAACAGGCCGGCCGCGCGCTGTAGCGGCACCTGCCCGCAATGATCTGCGGTGGTTATCGCAACGCGCTCACTGGTCGTGTAGTCCAGAGCCAGATCGAACAGCACCAACCTGTCCTGATTTTCGTTCGAGGCTCTCTCGGCCGCGGTTCTGCCGTCCGTCATGGCAAGGGTAATGCCGTCGAACTCGATGCGCCCGTCTCCGTCGATCTGCTCGACCGTGATCCCGGCCTCGATGAACAGGGTTTTCAGCGAACTGGCGACACCGAGCCCACCCCCGATCGCCACCCGGTCAGGAGCCGGCTGCGGATCCAACTGCTCGGGCATTGGTCTTACGGCGTCTTGAGAGTATTCGTAAAAACCTCGCCCGCTCTTGCGTCCAAGACGTCCGGCGTCGATCAGCTCCTTCTGGACCAGGCTGGGCTTGAATCTCGGATCCTGAAAATGAGCGCCGAACACCGAGTTCGCCACCGCGTAATTGTCATCGTGGCCGATCAGATCCATGAGTTCCAGCGGTCCCATTTTGAATCCGCCGCTTTCGCGCATGATCGCATCGAGCGTTGCCGGCTTCACAACCTGCTCTTCCAGCAGGCGCAGCGCTTCGGCGCAGAAGGGTCTGGCCACACGGTTGACTATGAAGCCGGGAGTGGATCGGGTGCGAACGTAGTGTTTACCCCAGGTCCCCGCCAGATATCCCATCCTGCGGGCGGTTTCTTCGCTGGTTGCCCGGCCGCTCACGACTTCCACCAGCATCGTGTCCGGCGCTGGGTAGAAGAAATGAAACCCCACAAAACGTGCCGGATCGCCCAAAACGGACGCAAGCTTGGTAATGGACAGGGAAGAGGTATTGGATGCAAATACTGTTTCAGGCGCACAAATCCGCTCCAGCTTTCGAAACAGCTCGTGTTTGGCCTCGAGGTTTTCCGGGATGGCTTCTATCACGATGTGTGCGCGCGCCGCACCATCCAACGACTGGATCGGTTGTAAACGGGAAAGGACGGCAATGCGTTCGGTTTCGGTCATCAAACCGCGGTCGAGGCGTCTGCGGAGACCGGACCGGATTGTCTGGACGGCACGATCCAGGGCGACAGGGTCAGGGTCGAAGAAGATGACATCGTGCCCGGCGCAGGAGGCGACCTGGGCGATCCCGGTGCCCATGGTCCCGACGCCGATGACCGCGATGATTTCCGTCCCGGCGGTGATCACTCCGGCCCGCTCCGCCAGCCCAGGGCATCGTGCGCATGGTCCATTAGTTCTTCCAGGCAGCCGTCGACCGTTCTGCCGGTCGTGTCCAGCACCCGGTGGGCCAATCTGTATTCCGGCTCCCTCTCGCGCAGAATACGCTTTAAATCTTCCATGGCGTCACCATGGCCCTGCATTGGACGAAAATCACCTTGAGCCATTACTCGAGCCATGTGCTCCTCGGGCGCCGCGTTTATCCAGATCGTAAAGTAGTGTTGCAAAAGAAACTGATATGTTTCGTTCCGGGTCACCAGGCTGCCACCCGCTTCCACCACGGCGCGCGGCGTGCTTTCGGTCACCTTGTCTAGCGCCTGGCGCTCATAACGCCGATAGGCTTTCTGCCCGCCAAGCGAGAAAAGTTCGCCGACGTCCATGCCCGAGACCTCTTCGACGACCTCGACCAGGTTGATATATGGAACTCCGGTTCGCCGCGACAGGGCTCTACCGAGTTCGCTCTTGCCGGCTCCGCGCAGACCGATCAAGGCCATGCCGTGCAATTTTCCGGATTCGGTAAAAAATTCGCGCTCCAGCACTCGGCCTGCATCGGCGAGCTGCACCGGATCGAGTTTCTTGAGGATCCCGAACAAAGGCGCCGGGACCTGTCCGCAATTCTGACAATCCGGCAGCAGTTCCTGGACCTCGACATCCATGGCATGGGCAACGCGCCAGAGCAGAGCCACCGAGATGTTGGCCTGGCCCGACTCGATCTGGGACAGGTAGCGTTCCGATATCTCCGAATGTACGGACAAGAGTTTGCGGGTCATGCCGCGCCGAATGCGAATGGACTTGATGCGGTCCGCGATCCGTGCAATGTAGGCGCTGGCGGCGCTCTCCGCCGGGGTCTGGCCGGGCTCGCCGGCCCCGCCCCCTTCACCCGGCTGCGGGCGGTTCACGCGCTGTCCACCATCGATGGCTGATTGTCCGCGCAAGCCGACATGTAATCTTCGATGCGTTTGCGCAAATCGTCCGGAATACTGATGGATCGCATGGTGGATTTCTTCACCATCGAGCACACGAACATTGATTCGAAGCTGGTTTGATCGCCGTTACGCACACCGACGACATTGAACGAAAGCGATGAACGACCCATTCGATCCACCAGGACACGCACCTCGAGTTCGTCGTGGGGCGTCAATGGCGACTTGATATCCATCTCGATTTTCACGAATGGGGTACCCATGTCGAGTTCCGTATTCATCCGAAACCAGTCGACCCGCAGCACGTCCCTGAACCAGCCCTCGAGGGCATCCATTGCGTAGTCCACGAACCGGGTCGTGTATATGATCTGGGCGCTGTCGGTTTCGCTCCACTTCGGCACACGCTTTTGGGCATAAGGGATCATGATCAGTACGTCTCGACGTGTAAACGCCCCTCGTCGCGCATGACGTTCCTGAGTGCCCGCCAGTGGAGACCGTGCCCCGAACACACGTCCTTGAACGCTGTCTCCACGCCCTCTTCCATACCTTTCAGGCCGCACACGTAGATGTGCGTCTGGCCGCTTTCCAGCAACGCGGCCACCTGATCCGAGCACTTGTGTATCCTGTCCTGCACGTATTCTTTCGGTTTGCCGGGTTCACGGGAAAAGACGAGTTCGCGCTGTATCAGGCTGTCCGGCAGTTTCATCAGGGGTCCGAAATAGGGCAGCTCCCCGGGTGTTCTGGCACCGAAAAAGAGCAGCAGCTTTCCCGGTGCGTTGGGCATGGTCCTGCGTCTGCGCTCGGTCATCGCCCTGAACGGCGCTGATCCGGTGCCCGTGCAGACCATGATGATATTTGCCTCGGGATTGTCCGGCATCAGAAAAGTGTTGCCGTAGGGACCCGTCAACTCGATCCTGTCACCCCGGCTGAGGTCGCACAAGTAGTTCGAGGCAATCCCCCTGAACACGCCATCATCGCGTTGTTCCACAACCCTTTTTACCGTGAAGGCGATGTTGTTGTGATTAGGCCGCTCGCCGTCCCTGGGACTGCACACCGAGTACAGCCTCATGTGATGCTTTCGGCCCTGGCCGTCGGCGGCGGGTGGAACCACGCCAAGACTCTGGCCCTCCAAGACGGGCAGCGCATTGCCGCCGAGATCGAGAATGATGTGGCGAACATCGGACTCGGCGTCAGCGTCCGTGATGCGATAGTTGCCCTGCACCTCGGCGACGACGGGGGAGGCCCGTGTGTACAGGTTGACCCGCGGCTGCGACGACGTCACCGGCCGCCGGCTGACGCCGCCGGCGCCGGCGTGCGCCACCTCGAGCATCTTGCTGACCTCGTCTTCCATCGCCTCGGCTTCATCGTCATCCGGCTCCGCGCCCACATTGGCCGGCAGTTCATCCCAGTCGAACTGTTGTTCCAACAAATACGGTTTTTCCACCATGACCCAGTTGTCTATGGCTCCGGTGGGACAGGGTGCGATGCAGTCCATGGAATAGGTGCACTTATTGAAATCCACGACCACGTTGACTCCGTCGTAGCTGATCGCATCCTGAGTGCACATCTCCGCGCAGGTCTCGCAGCGGATGCAGATTTCGGGGTCGATGAGATGTTGTCGAACGAGATTAGGCATTGTTCAGATTCGTACGTACTCGAAATCACCGGGCTGCTTGTCGATGCCGACCTTGGGGGTGGAGATCCATGACGCGTATTTCCCCGGCTCGGTGACCGGTTTCATCAGATCGACCAGGTACTTGAGGTCCGAACCGGACGGCAGCCAGTGTTCCTTGCGGCTGTTCCAGGTGTGTTCGTCCATCACCTCGCCGTCGGGCGACACGTTGGCATCGGCGAATTCGCCGATGCGTCGGTTGAATGCTTTGTGCGGCTGCCGGATGGTGAAGTCGATCCCGGCTTTTTCGATGACCTTGTTCCAGCGGTTTATACCGCCCTGGCAATCCGTAATGTAGTCATCGAGCAGGCGGGCATTTATCGCACTCAATGCGGGCACATCCTCTTCGACGAACCGACCGTCCCTGAATCGCATCACCGTGTAGGTGTCGTTCTCCAGTTGATGATCATCATCGATCTTGACTTCCTGAAAGCGTCCCTTGATTCCCGCATTGAACGAGTTGGCCGCATTCGTCGACACCTCCGCACCGAACAGGTCCCGCGTCACCGACATGTGAAAATTGGCTTTGCGCTGAATGGTCGGCAGATCGATCACACCCAGCGCCCGCACTGCGCCCGTATCATGCGGGTCTTTGATGCCCGCCTGGTTCATCTTTATGCAGGTCTGTTCGATGGTGCGTGAAACGCCGCTTTCACCCACGAACATGTGGAAGGCCTCTTCCATGAGCATAAAGCGACAGGTCCGGGACAGCGGATCGAAGCCCGATTGGGCCAGTGATTCTAGCTGCATCTTGCCGTCCCGATCGGTGAAATTGGTAAACATGAAGAATGACAGCCAGTCCGGCGTCTTTTCGTTGAAAGCACCCAGGATCCTGGGTTTGTCTTCGTTGCCGGAACGGCGCTGCAGCAGCTCTTCAGCCTCCTCTCTGCCGTCCCTTCCGAAGTACTTCTGCAGCAGGTAGACCATGGCCCAAAGATGTCGCCCCTCCTCGACATTGACCTGAAAAAGATTTCTCAGGTCGTACAGCGAGGGCGCGGTCTTGCCCAAAAAACGCTGCTGTTCCACAGAGGCCGGTTCCGTATCGCCCTGAATCACGACAAGGCGTCTCAGCATAGCCCGGTACTCGCCCGGAACTTCCTGCCAGGCGGGTTCGCCCTTGTGCTTGCCGAACGGGATGGTTCGGCCGTCTTCCTGGGGCGCGAGCAGAATGCCCCAACGGTATTCGGGCATCTTGACATAGCCGAACTTGGCCCAACCGGCCTTGTCCACGCCGACGGCCGTGCGCAGGTAAACGTCACTTTCCTGGAAGCCGTCCGGTCCCATTTCCTTCCACCAATCGATGTATTCCGGCTGCCAACGCTCCAGTGCGCGCCGCAGTGCGCGATCGGAGTTGAGCTCGACGTTGTTGGGTATGAGTTCCGAGTAGTCGACCTGGATAACGGGCGCGCTCGGCATGGTTTCTGGTGTGGTACTCATAATTGCTATCTCCAATGCGTGAAGCTTTGTTTAAACTCTTTGCGGATTGTATTCGGGGCGAATGCCGCTGCCGTATCGCTGCAGTGCGCCGTGCTCGCCGACCGCGTTGGGACGCTGAAAGATCCAGTTCTGCCACGCGCTCAGTCGACCGAATATCTTTGTCTCGATGGTTTCAGGCCCGGCAAAACGCAGGTTGGCTTCCATTCCCGTCAATGAGTCGGCGGAAAAGCTCGCTCGCTCTTCCAGCAGCAGCCGAATCTCGTCCTCCCAGTCGATGTCATCGGGGGCATAGGTAACCAGCCCCGCGTCCAGCGCGCCCGCTGCATCCAGTTCCTGACCGATCAGTTCCCTGGCGCGCTCCACCGCCTCCGGTTCACCGAGAAAACGTGTCTGCAACCGTGTGATGCCATTGGCCATTGGAAGCGAATCAAAATTGAACGCGGACAACGACATCACGGCAATTTCTCCGGGCCGGTCCTCGAAATCGCCGTCCAGCATATAACACCGATCGGCGGCGAAAACGAGTTCGGCCAGAAACCCGGTGAAGCAGCTGCCGGGCTCCACCAGCGTCACTATTGACTTGGAAGTCACGTCCAGCCGTTTGAGGGTTCGCTTCCAGTAAAGAATGATCTCCCGGATAAGCCAGTGCCCGGAATTTTCGAGCAGCAGGTTCTCAAACTGCTCTACCCGCTCCCGAACGCCCGCGCTTTTGATAACCAGCGTACCGGTGTCGGCCTCGTTCAGGCGCAGATGGAGAACCGCATCGTCAAATTCCCGAGCAAGTCTCAACGGCCAGAAATCGGCGCCGGCCGCGACGACGTCATCAACGCTGGAAGGTGCATCCGCATCGGGTGCATGAATAGTGATTTCGGCGATCCGGCTGGCGCGGTTCAATTTGATGGAAAGCGACGAGTATTCCACCTCGTCGCCCGCGAATTTCCTGCTGAGTTCGGTCAGTTCGATGCCCGTCGCGCGGGCCGGCCGATCGGATTCCTGCGCAAATTCGCGCGCACGTTGGTCGACCGTTTCGCTGAACTTCGAGGTCGGTACCAATTCGTCGACCAGCCGCCACTCGACCGCTCGTTTTCCTTTGATCCCCTCCTCAATGGTGCAGAATACGTCCGCGAAGTCCCGACGAACCTTTCTCTTGTCCACCACGCGGGTGAGTCCGCCGGTACCAGGCAGCACCGCGAGCAGCGGAACTTCCGGCAGTGACACCGACGCATTGCCGTCGTCGACGAGAATGATGTAATCCGTGCACAACGCGAGTTCGTACCCGCCGCCGGCGGCGGTGCCGTTCACAGCGGCGATATATCGCTGGCCGGAGTGCTCGCTGGCGTCCTCGATCGAGTTCCGGGTCTCATTGGTGAACTTGCAGAAATTCACCTTGTGCGCATGCGATGAGCTTCCCAGCATCTTGATGTTTGCGCCTGCACAGAACACCCTGTCCAGCGCCGAGTTCACTACCACCGCCCCGACTTCCGGATGCTCGAAGCGGAGGCGTTGAACCGCGTCGTAGAGTTCGATGTCCACGCCAAGATCATAGGAATTGAGCTTGAGCTCATAACCTTCGGCGAGGCCGCCATCGACGTCGACGTTCAGGGTGAGGTAAGCCACCCGGTCCGAATATGAGATCTGCCAATGCCGGTAGCGGTCCGGATGGGTTTGAAAGTCAATCATGGGGGTTCGTGGTTACTGGGAGTAATGCGAGGAGTGGAACTATATTTCCTATTACTCGATTCTGTCAACAGGATACTTGTACTATAGTTCCATTTTCCAGCACCGTGCTCGTTAACCCGCATATTGCACCAGTATCCCGAGCGATGACGCAAAGAGGTTGTTGACAGCCCGTAAATGCGGGGTTTTACTGCGCCACGATGTATCAGCGCGCCGAGTTCTTGAAACAACCAAAATCGGAACCATCCGGCATTTCCGACAAACGCTATCGATTCGGCGCGCACCTGCTGGTCGAACCCGCCCAAACACTCGCCACGGTCATGCCGTTCATGCCGGCGATGGGCATTACTCGTATTGCCAATGTTACCGGCCTGGACCGGATCGGTATTCCCGTAGTCATGGTATGCCGCCCCAATTCCCGCTCGATTGCCGTCTCGCAGGGCAAGGGAGTCACACTGGACGCGGCGAAAGCATCCGGATTGATGGAGTCGATCGAATCGTGGCACGCCGAGCGCATCGAGTTGCCGCTAAAACTGGCCGGCGGCAATGATTTATCAGTCAATCATCGTTTGATCGATATTGACCGCTTGCCGGAAATGCGCGGCAGTCATTACCAAGATGCGCTGCCGATTCTGTGGATCGAAGGCACAAACCTGATCGACGGCAACGCGACCTGGCTGCCTTACGAAATGGTGCACACGCTCTACACACATCCGGCGCCAACCGGCAGCGGGTGTTTTGCGCAAAGCAGCAACGGTTTGGCATCCGGTAATCACTTGCTGGAAGCGATTTCCCACGCGATATGTGAGATAGTCGAGCGCGATGCGACCAGCCTTTGGCAGCACAGAGACCAGGCGGGGCGGGACGCCACCAGGATTGATCTGGACAGTATCGACGATGTTATCTGTCTGGATCTAATTGCGCGGATACGCGCGGCACACCTGTCGGTGACGGTATGGAACACGACCAGTGACACCGGCATACCGTGTTTCGACTGCATGGTGTTGGATGAGCGCCGGACCACCGCGCATCCCGGACTGGGCTCGGGTTGCCACCCAAGCAAATCGATCGCGCTGACGCGTGCGCTCGTAGAAGCCGTTCAGGTGCGTACCACCTACATTGCCGGTTCCCGTGATGATTTGACCCACGCGGAGTTTACCCACGACATGATAGTGGATAAAAATCGCGTGTTCAGACGAATGATCGGTGAGAACGCGGGTGCCGTCGACTATGGCGAGATCGGGGACCGGAACTTTTCCACATTTCAGGAAGACGTGGACTGGATCCTGGCACGGTTGCGCGCTGTCGGCATCGACGAGGTGATCTGCGTCGATCTGAGCAAGGCGGCGTTCCAAATCCCCGTTGTGCGAGCCGTCATTGCCGGTCTGGAAGGCCCTCACGATGAAGATGACTATGTTCCCGGGCCCCGGGCGCGTGCCATTGTCGAGGGTGTGCTGTGAAGGCCATAGTCTTCTCCGGCCCCAGCGTTTCGCGCGAGGCGGTAACGGCGCTGAAAGGGGTGGAGTGGCGGCCACCGGTTTCCCAGGGGGACGTATACCGCGCCGCAAAAACATCCCCGCGTGCAATCGCCATCATCGACGGTTTTTTCGACAGCGTGCCCTCGGTCTGGCACAAGGAAATATTGTGGGCGATGTCCCGCGGTATTCGCATGTTTGGCGCCAGCAGCATGGGGGCGCTGCGCGCCGCCGAGCTGCATCAATTCGGTATGCGCGGCGTGGGTGAAATCTTTGAAAAATTCCGCGACGGCATGCTTGAAGATGACGATGAAGTCGCTGTACTCCACGGCCCGGCCGAGCTGGGCTACACGCCGCTATCCGTGCCCATGGTCAACGCGCGTTCGACGATCGAAAATGCGGTCGAGGATGCGGTAATCGGTGAGCCGGCCGGCGGCACACTCACCGCGGCGGCCAAATCCATATTCTTTCAGGATCGCCAATGGGCGGAGGTCATTCATCGGGCGCATTTGACCGGGGTTGACGCTGCCGAGTTGACGGCTTTCGAGCAATGGTTGCCCGGCGGGGAGCACGATCTAAAGCGGCAGGATGCCGAAGCGCTGCTCGCCGAATTGAGCACTTTTCTGGCATCGGAAATGAAAGAGATGCGCTGCGACTTCAACTTCGAATGGACCGTAATGTGGGACACTCTCGCGGCAGGATCTGGCGGAGGCCCGCCGCGGGATGATAAAGGGTGCGAAACCAGCATCGATCAGCTCATAATCGATGAGCTCAGATTGTCTCCAAGGCGATTCGAGCAGTTCAGTTCGCGCGCGCGTTTGAAACAAATGGCGCTGCGTGAAGCCGGACGCGCACGCATCGGCATCGAATCCGCAAAAATACGCAAGCAGCTGCATCGACTACGCGAATCACTTGGTTTGTACTCGCGGGCGCAGCTCGAAGCGTGGCTCGAAAAAAACGACTGGACACCGGAAAGGTTGGAGCAGGCGCTCGAAGACGAGCAGCGCTACCGATCCGTTTCGGAAAGATTTGATGGAATCGATAACCAGGTTCTGATGGATGAATTGCGGTTCAATGGCGCCTACGAAGCATTGAAAGAAAGTGCACAAACGAAACAAGCCGTCATGAGTGCACTTCCAGCCCAATTCGGCACCACACCGGCACAGCTCGTTGCCTGGTATTTCGAAAAGCATCTGGGCGAGCCTATACCTGTCGATATCGATGGTTACCTGTTGGAAATTGGCATTCGCGAACGAAAAGACTTTTACCGCATGATCGAGCGGCAGTATCGGTTTGAGTTTGCAACGAACAGCGAAAGTCAGTACAACTCGAGCGAGTGACCAGACAACATCACCGCAAACCAGCCCGAGCGTGAACACGCAAGTTCAACGGAGAGGCATGTCCGGAACCCGATTTCTTCTGTACCCGCAGGCTCCCGTTCTAAACCCCGATCGGGAACCCGAGGTTGTGGTCGTATCCTGCCCGGCCGGCACCATCGGTCCCGGCCCGGAAGACGATCGCATGTATGCAGTCAATCCCGTGGCCAAGTGGCCGCCCTATGGAGTGCAAACCAGGAGCAATGGAATACGCTATTTGTACCTGCCCCCGTGGAACGGAGATATTCATCCACCGGCACTGCCCGATGCCGAGGGACACTTCGATCACCTGGATGTCGACTCGCATGAGTTCCAAGCCGCACATCTATTCGGTTGTGTGCGCTTCGTACTGGACATATGGGAGGACTACTTTGGCCAACGAATAGAATGGCACTTCGGCGATGCGTTCGAAAAGATGGAACTGGTCAATCTTCCCGAGTACGACAATGGACATATCGGCTATGGTTTCCTCGAGGTCGGTTCGAACCTTACGGAAAGCGGTGTTTATACACTGGACTGCACGAACTTCGATGTTATTGCGCATGAAGTCGGACACGGTATTATTTACAGCGTCGTGGGCGTTCCCGATCCCGACAAAGAAACGGGTGAATACAACGGATTTCACGAATCGGCGGCGGATCTGGTTGCTATGGTGTCATGCCTGCATTTCGAATCCGTAATGGATGATTTGCTGGAGAACACACACGGCAACCTTTACATGCTGAACCGTCTCAACCGGATCGCGGAACTCGCCCGAAACGAGCAGATTCGTATCGCGTCGAATTCATTGACGATGGCGGCGTTCGTCAACGGCTGGCGCAAGGAGCACAAGCTCTCGCAACCGCTCACCGGCGCAATATTCGACATATTTGTCGATATTTTTCACGAGCAGCTGCTCGACCAGGACCTGATACGTCCGGAGGTCGAGGATCTCGCGGACCAGTATGAATACGACCAGCAATCCCAGGTCCTTGTTCAGGAAATGTTCGACGAATCCTACGCAGGGAATGAATCAGGATTCAAGGGGGCGCTCGAAGAATCGCGCGACATCATGGGTGGTTATCTCGCTGAAACGTGGCGACGACTGCCGCCGGATCATTTGACCTATCAAATCGTAGGTGACATATTGAGCGACGTCGACGAGGACTATAGCGGTGGCAAGTACCTCAGAATCATTGCCAACAACTTCGAGTTCCGGGAAATCGGCAGGGTAATGGTGGGACCGCAATTGGCAAAACTGCCAAAGGAGAATCATATGGATTCGTCACGCCGGCTGACGCCCGGCAGCAGGGAACTGACGCATGGAAAAAAGCTGGCCTATTGCGAACGCATGCGCCTCGCCAGGCGTTCACGCCGTAGCCCGCAATATGCAAGCTCCTCGAGGCCATCCGGTCGATGAGTAAACCGCCTGGCGTTTTGTGAACGATAGTTATTGAAGAACGAGATGAGAGGATTACATGATGGATAGTCTACTGGGTCAATCCAGAGTTCTTGTTTACGGTCGCGTGATACAGGGTCTGAAGATTTCGGTCAGCGACCTCGACGACGACGGGCTGGGGTACAACAAATTGTTGCGCAACCAGTTCGGGGATAAGAAGGCGTCCGACGAGAGCAAGCCGAAGCTTGCGGCGGTATATGGATTCGAATTCGAAGGCCACTACTATGATCTACCGGCACCCACCATACTGCTGGTGCATGGTTCGGGAATCACACCCCAAGAGGCTGGAGCGGTGGTCGAGTCTGACCCCAAATTGGCAGAAGACATCAAAGTCTGGCCATACGACAAGGCCGATTTTTCAATGCGGCTCGATGGAGAATCCGGACCTCTGGAGGCGATCCTGCTCGACGATGCGCTGGCAAGTTCAGAATTAGCCGCTGAAACAAGTGGCAAACGCGTCAGCGGAAAACGCGTTAGTGGCAAAAGGGTCAGCGGCAAGCGAATGAGCGGCGATTAGCCCGTATTCCAGAGATCAGGTCAACCCCGCTTTGCGCAACCCTTCAACGAAATGCTCGGAGTCGTGGGCAAACTTGTCCGGCATCATCGTTTTCCATTGATCGAGTGAAAAATCCGGATGCGCCTCGAGCGTTTTTCGTGCGTAGATTCCGGCCTTTTCCAGTTGACCCAATTGCCCGTAGCTGGCAGCCAGTATGCGGCTTCCCTCGGTGGGATTGTTCATCTGCTCCACAGCCTTGATTGCATTCTCGTAGTCGTTCAGCACGTAGTACGCACCGCCGAGATTCCAAAGGTATTCATCCGGGTAGAACGGGTTCAGGTGCATGGCCTTTTTCAACAATTCGACGGCCTCGGCAGCGCGGCCGGCGTGCGCGTAAGTATCTCCAAGTTCCGATATGACGTCGGCGTCGTTGGGGTTCAATTGCAATGCTCGCTGATAGGCATTGATCGAAGCGTCGTGGTTCTTTTGATACAGCGATACGAACCCAACCCCGGCGTGGCCGCGCGCATCACTCTCGTCGATTGAAACCGCATCCTTGGCGATGCTGAGTGCGAGATCGAGAGTGTCCTCGGATTCGTCGGACCACGAAAACAACCACTCGAAATTGAGCGTTTGCGCAATCGAAGCGAGCGCACGCGCATATCTGGGGTCCAGTTTTACGGCCGCTTCGTACAGTTTTCTTGCCTGCAGCATGTCTTCCCGGGTGTATCGAAAGACCCTCTGCTGCCCCTTGAGCACATTGTCGTAGGCCTGGAGATCGTTTGGCAGCAGCCGCTTCAAACGCGTGGACTCCTCTGCGCTGATTTTTACCGAAGTGGCATTGCAGATGATGGCGGAGATCTCGTCCTGGACTTCGAATATATCGTCGAGGTTCCTGTCGTAGTGCTCAGTCCAAAGTGTCTGATCCTTGCTGGTATCCACGAGCTGAACCGAAATTCGCACGCGATTGCCCGCTTTGCGCACGCTGCCGTCGGCGATGTAGCGAACACCGAGCTCGGTTCCAATCTGCCTTGCGGGCGTCTGCTTGCTTTTGTAGGTAAACGAAGAACTGCGCGAGATGACGAAAATATTGTGAAACTTGGACAGGTTATTGATGATGTCTTCGGTAATGCCGTCCGAGAAATAATCGAATTCCGGATCGCCGTTGATGTTCTTGAACGGCAGCACCGCGACTGAAGGTCGAACCGACGAGTCATCGCATGCCGCCGCGGTGGGTTCCGCGACGAGCGGCTTCCTTGGACTGGCGGCGCGCAAGGCCGTATTGGTATCTTTCGTGATGCGAAATACTTCGACGGCCTCCCTGATGTTTTTCAACCGCTGCGGGCCGAGATTTTCGAATCCAAATTTGACCGTATTCTTGACTTGTTGATACACCGCGCTGGAAATGCAGACGCCGCCGGTATCTGCCAATCCCTCGATACGGGCGGCGATATTGACGCTGTCGCCGTAATGGAATTTTTCATCCTGTAAAACATCACCGAGATGAATGCCGATTCGAAAGCGTATCTTCCGGTTTTCCGCGAACTTTCTGTTGCGAGCCTCGACGGCGTCCTGAATTTTATCCGCAAAGCGGACCGAGTTCGCCGCGCTGGTGAATATGGCGAACACGCCGTCTCCCCGTATCTGGAGAATTTCACCGTCAAATTCCTCGCAACCTTTCTCGAACAGTTCGACGACTTCGGTGATACCTTTGTGTGTGGCCTCCTCATCGTCCTGCATCAGGCGGGTATAGCCAACCACATCCGCAAACAGGATGGATTTCAGTTCGCGCCGATTCTTGCCGTTGCCACTGTCAGCCACTAATCATGTCCTCTCGGATGGGCGATAGCGGGTTGATCGTCGGGGCCCTTGTCTACCTGAGGGGCCAGGCCCACCTGCCATCGGCGTTACGTCCGAACGCGACGACTAAGCTGTTATCGAGGGCATCGCTCAATGAGCCTCTGGACGTACCCCATTCTCTCGAAAGCAGACCGACGATTCTAACATCTCCATATTCGCCATCAAAGAAATACCCCTCCCGCATACACCCTTCGTCAGTGAATCCGAGGCGTTTGATAAGGCCGGTCGACGGGACGTTGTCGGTGTGGACGTAGGTGGTCACGCGGTGCAGCCGTAACTGGAAGAATGCCAGATCGAGCATCAACGCCATGGATCGCAAAGCGACGCCGCGGCGTCGCCTGTCCTTTGATACATAGATGAACACCACGCCGTTTCCATGGGCATGATTGATGTCCTGCAGTCCGGTGTGTCCAAGCGCCCCGCCATCCTCGTCGCGAATGGAGAACAGATAGCTGGTGCGGGGTTCCGTTTGCACCAGATCGTTTTGCAATAACTTCTCCAGTGCTTGAACGTTCAGCGGCACCGGCAATCGACTTTCGATCAGAGACAGGTCGTCGATATCCTCATACCACAAGGCAATGTGCTCAAGGTCGCCGACGGTGAGCGGTTTCAGATAGAAGTGCTGGCCATTATTGTCGCTCTGCTGGTTCATCACAAAATCCCGGGGTGCCGAAGTGGTAATCAGATTGAAGACACCATAGCACACACGCTGCCTTCATTTGCCTGCATCTTCACTGTCATCGAATTGGTGTCTTCGGCTCCCGGCCGGCATCCAGAAAGCGCCCGATACTTTCCAGTACCGCTTGGGGTTGGTCGATGTACGGGGAATGCCGGCAATCGTGGAGCAACTCGCACCGCACGGGGGCATTGATCTGCCGTAGTATTGCTTCGATCTGCTTCGCCGTTCCGTACTGGTCCTGTTTACCCTGAATCAACAACGTGGGTACGGTCACGGAGGGTAGGTACTTTTCGATGTTCCAGCCAAGGAAGCCCTGGTCGAGCCAGGCCCTGTTCCAGCCCCAGAATGCGTGGTCCACATTTTTACCGTGATACAAATTGAGCCGGCTCCTAAGATCCGTTTCCTGGTATGCCTTGCGGGCCTGTTCGATGCTTTGAACGCAAACCGGCTCATTGAATACGTGCGGCGCCATCAGGATAAGCCCACGGGCCGAATGGTCTTTTACACCCCCAGCGTAGATCAGCGCGATAGACGCGCCGTCGCTGTGCCCTACCAGGATCACATCATCCAGGCCGGCCGCTGCAAGTACGCGGGGCAGGATTTGGAGAGCCTCTTCGTGCATGTAGTCCAGTGACCACGGCGCCGGTTTGGGCTCCGACCGTCCGTACCCCTGGCGGCTGAAGACAAACACATTGCGGCCGCTCGCATCGTGCAGCCTTTGCGGAAAGTTGCGCCACATGTCGACGCATCCCAGCCCTTCGTGCAGCAGCACAAGACCGGGCTGGCCGTCGCCGGGTTCGCCAATCGAAACGAACTCGAGGCGCACCCCGTCCACATTCAAGAAATCGGTCATCGAAAATCTGTTCTAGCCTGCAAAGTCTGCGCACAGGAAAATAGCCGATGCCCGGCGGCGGGCCAGGGAGGTCACCGCAGACTGACTACTGTCTGAGTTTGAAACGCTGGATCTTGCCCGTCGCCGTCTTGGGCAGTTCGTCCCTGAACTCAATCCAGCGTGGGTACTTCCACAGTTCGATACTGTTCCTGATGAATAACTTCAATTCTTCCCGGAGGCTTTCACCGGCGTCGACGCCCTGCTGCAGCACGACAAAGGCCTGAGGCTTCAGGTTCCCATGCTCGTCCTCCCGGGGAACCACCGCCGCTTCCAGCACCTTGTCATGCGCGATCAGGGCGGACTCGACCTCGAACGGCGATACCCAGTTGCCGCCGGATTTGAACATGTCATCGGAGCGGCCGCAGTAGTGATAATACCCCTCCGCATCCTGCGTATACTTGTCCCCGGTGTAGGTCCACGCACCGACAAAGGTTTTTATCGTTTTTTCGCGCTCGTTCCAGTACCCGTCAGCAGCGGATGGTCCGTTGACCAGGAGTTCCCCAAGCTCCCCCTGCGGCACCGTTTCCCCCTTGTCGTCTGCCAGCCTGCCCTCATACCCCGGCACCATTTTGCCCGAGGTTCCGTAGCGGACGTCATTCGGTCGATTACTAAGAAAAATATGCAGCATTTCGGTAGAACCGACACCGTCGAGGATGTCGACGCCGAACCGCTGCTTCCACGTATTACCGATGTCCTCGGGAAGTGCCTCACCTGCCGATATGCACATACGAAGACGATCGGATCCGGCATCGCGATTATTATTCTTATCAGCCAGCATCGCAGCGTACAGAGTGGGCACGCCCCCGAAAATGGTCGGCCTGTGCCTGCTCAACACACCCATCACCGCGTCCGGCGTGGGGCGTTCGGCCATCAGCACCGAGGTCGCCCCGACCAGCAGCGGGAAAAAGTTGGCGTTGCCTATTCCGTAGGCGAAAAACAGTTTGGCGGCCGAGAACACCACATCGTCTTCGCGCATTCCGAGCACCTGCCGGCCATACAGTTTGGCCGCCCAATAAGGACTGGAGTGGCGGTGCTTGACCCCCTTGGGATTGCCCGTGGAGCCTGATGAGTTGAGCCAGAACGCCACGTCATCACGGCTGGTTGCCGCCGCCTGAAACTCGCCCGATGCCGTCGCCAGCAGATCGTCCAGCAGGGCATGACCCTGGCCGCCGGACCCGACCACGATAACCTTTTCCAGATTCGGAAGCTCTCCTAACATGGACAGAAAAGCGGGCAACAATGGTTCACCGACCACCAGAACCTGTGCTCGTGCATTGCCCAGGACGTATCGATAGTTATCGGTGGTGAGCAGGGTGTTGATGCAAACCGGTACAATGCCTGCCTTGATCGCGCCCCAGAACATCGCGGGGTAATCGATGGTATCCAGCATCACCAGAGCGATCCGAGACTCCTGGCGCAGCCCGAGTGCCTTGAGCATATTGGCACACCTGTTGACGCGCCCGGCCAGCTCCGCGTAGCTGTATTCGCCCAGATCATCGATGAACGCCGTCTTCCCGCCTCCGCGTTTATACATCGTGCATTCATTATGCGCGATTCGCCCGTTGATTCAATATACACTCAGGCATGGCCTTCACTTAGCGCCAGACCGGGTGCAATGCGAAGGCTATTTGGGTTATGGTTGCATTCACTATTCGCCTGCGAGGAGTCTGACTTGGTTACCTCAATCATATTGATCAACGCCGAACGAACGCACATCAACGATGTCGCTGAACGCCTTGTGGAAATCAGCAGCATTTCCGAAGTGTATTCAGTCAGCGGCAACTATGATCTGATCGCGATCGTACGCGTCAAATCCAATGACGAATTATCCGATCTCGTTACCAATAAAATGAAAGAGATCGACGGCATAACGCGCACCGAATCCATGCTGGCATTCCGGGCCTATTCACGCCACGACCTCGATGCGATGTTCTCACTGTAGGCGCCGCCAACCGTCGACCCGATCCTGATCAACATGGAATACGTACCGGCGGCTAAACCCCGGCTCTTGCCGAGAGCCGATCGATCAGTTTGGCGATTTTTACGCACATGCGGTCGAATTCTCTTTTCGCACCGTCACTGAGGCCTATGGCGCGCACGAATCCGTGCACCATTCCGGATCCGTCGAGGACGTCGACCGATACACCTTCATTCTGTAGACGCATACCGTAAGCCATGGCCTCGTCGTGCAGCACATCGTTCTCCGCGAGCTGGATGATCGCCGGCGGCAGCCCGGCCATGTTCTTCTCCAGCAACGGGCTCAAGAAGTGCGCCGTGTCGCCGCTCTGCGGGACAAATGCCTTCCAGTACTCCCTCATCGACGCGTACGTCAGCAGCGGCCCTTCGGCGAAGCGCGCGTACGAATCGGAATGGCAGCGGTGATCCAGCACGGGGTAGATGAGTATCTGGCCGCGTATCGCGGGGCCGCCTTCCTGTCTTGCCAGCATGCACAGCGCCGCCGCGATCTGCCCGCCGGCCGAATCGCCCGCGACGAGAACGGGGCCATCGATGGCCCCCTCTGCGCGTCTGGCTTCGACATGTTGGAGCACCGCGTAGCCGCTCAACAACTGAGCCGGATGGCGGTTTTCGGGAGCGAGCGGATAGTTAACCGCCAGCATTTCGGTGCCCGTCGCGGCGGCGATACCGGCTACGACCTCGTGGTGGCTGTTCAGGTCTCCCTTCACCCAGCCGCCGCCGTGAAAATAAACGATCAGCGATCCGGGAGCGGTTTCACGAACCTGATAATGCCGCACGGACACGGCATGGTCGCGGGTCTGGACTACCTCATCGTAGAATTCAACACCGTCGGGCATGCGCAGGCCGAGAGATTGCGAAGACAGGCTGTAGGCTTCCCGCTGGGCGTCGAGCGTTTCCTCTTCGTTCAGCTTGGAGGAGACGTCGATGAATTTTTCGAGGCAGGGGCTGTACGATAGTTCCATAGCGCCGATCTTATCTGATTGAAGCCGCCCGTCCTAGCCTGCTTATCGCACTAGTACCCCGGCACTCACATGTTTCTTCTGTACTGACCTCCGACTTCGAACAGTGCGTGGGTGATCTGTCCGAGCGAGCAATACCTCACCGCATCCATCAATTCGCCAAAAATATTCTCGTTACCGGCCGCGGCATGCTTGAGTCGCTCCAGAGCGGCGGAAGATTGCACCTGATTGCGCTGCTTGAACTCATCCAGCCGGCTGAGCTGGCTCTCTTTTTCCCGATCGGTCGAACGCGCGAGCTTGACCTCTCCCGGCTCATGGACGGGGTTGGGATCCAGAAAGGTATTGACGCCGACGATGGGGTATGAGCCGTCGTGCTTGCGGCTTTCATAGTAGAGGGATTCATCCTGTATCTTGCCGCGTTGATAGCCCCGCTCCATCGCACCGAGGACGCCGCCGCGCTCCGAGATCCGTTCGAATTCGCACAACACCGCCTCTTCGACCAGATCGGTCAACTCCTCTAAAATAAATGAACCCTGATTGGGGTTTTCATTTCCGGCAAGTCCCCATTCTCTGTTGATGATCAGCTGTATTGCCATGGCCCGCCGCACAGATTCTTCTGTCGGGGTGGTCACCGCCTCGTCATAGGCGTTGGTGTGCAGGCTGTTGCAGTTGTCGTAAACCGCGATGAGCGCCTGCAGCGTGGTGCGAATGTCATTGAAAGCCATCTCCTGCGCGTGCAGCGAACGCCCGGAGGTCTGGATGTGATACTTTAGTTTCTGAGACCTTTCGCTGGCGCCGTACTTGTCCCGCATGGTGACCGCCCAAATCCGCCGGGCAACCCGGCCCATTACCGAGTATTCCGGGTCGAGCCCATTGGAAAAGAAAAACGACAGGTTTGGCGCAAATTCGTCGATGTGCATCCCGCGCGCCAAGTATGCCTCGACGTAGGTAAACCCATTGGCGAGCGTAAACGCCAACTGCGTAATCGGGTTCGCCCCGGCTTCGGCGATGTGATAACCCGATATGGAAACCGAGTAAAAATTTCGTACCCGATTGTGTACGAAAAACTCCTGAATGTCCCCCATGACCTTCAGCGAAAAATCCGTCGAGAAAATACAGGTATTCTGGCCCTGGTCTTCTTTCAGGATATCCGCCTGCACCGTGCCTCGAACATTGTTCAGGGTCCATTCCCTGATCTTCATGATTTCCTCGTCGGTGGGTTCACGTCCATTGTCCCCGCGGAATTTTTCCACCTGCTGGTCGATCGCGGTGTTCAGGAACATGGCAAGCATGGTCGGCGCCGGACCGTTGATGGTCATGGACACGGATGTCTTCGGATGGCACAGGTCGAATCCGTCGTACATCGCTTTCATGTCGTCCAGGGTCGCAATCGAGACTCCGGAATTGCCCACCTTGCCGTATATGTCCGGGCGCGGGTCCGGGTCCCAGCCGTACAACGTCACGGAATCGAACGCGGTTGACAGCCGCTTCGCATCGGAGTGTTCGGACAGGGTTTTGAAGCGCTTGTTGGTGCGAAATGCATCACCCTCACCGGCAAACATTCTGGTGGGGTCCTCGCCCTCGCGCTTGAAGGCGAATACACCCGCCGTGTAAGGGAAGCTGCCGGGCACGTTCTCTTTGCACAGCCAGGTCAGCAGATCGCCGTGGTCGTGATATTTGGGCAGGCAGACCTTCGGAAACTTCAGCCCGGAAAGGGTTTCGTGCTTCAGCGGTGTCCTGATCTCGCGCTCCCTGATTTTTACGACGTACTCGTCCTGACTGTAGCGTGACCTGGTCTCGGGCCACATATCGAGCAGCTTGCGACATCGCGGCTCCAGTTTCCGTTGCCGGTCATCGATCAGTTTATCCAGCGGGCGGGCCGGTCCGTCATCTTCCTCGAGCATCGCCCGCGCCGCCGCGAGCTGCTGTAATTCCCTGGCGATCCGGGCTTGCCCGGCCGTGTCGCCGTGGTATCCCCGGAGGATCTCCGCGATCTCCGCCAGGTAGCGCTGCCGTTGCGGAGGTACGATGACTCCCTCATTCGAGGAATGCCGCACCGCGACGCGCTGCAGTCGACCGCCGCATTCACGCAGTCCCTTGCCGCGCAGCGCATCGCGCAGCGCCTGGTAGAGAGCGGTCATCCCATCGTCATTGAAGCGCGACGCAATGGTCCCAAAAACCGGCATCGAACCGGGGGAGGCGTCAAAGGTGCCGCGGTTGCGCTGCACCTGCTTGCTGACATCCCGCAAGGCATCGACGCCGCCGCGTCGATCGAACTTGTTGATCGCGATCACGTCGGCGAAGTCCAGCATGTCTATCTTCTCGAGCTGGCTGGCGGCGCCGAATTCGGGCGTCATGACATAAAGCGAGACATCAACGAACGGCACGATGCCGGCATCGCCCTGTCCTATGCCCGGCGTTTCGACGATGATCAGATCGACCGCGGCAAGCTTCGTTGTTTCGATAATGTCGCCGAGTGCCCCGGGCACCTCCGATTTCGTGTCCCGCGTGGCCAGTGAGCGCATGAAGATATTCGGGTGCTCAATGGCATTCATTCTGATCCGGTCGCCAAGCAGGGCACCGCCGGTCTTGCGCCGTGTGGGATCGATAGCCAGTATTGCGATGCGCAGATCGTTGGCGGTATCTATATTGAAGCGCCGGATCAACTCGTCGGTCAGGGAGGACTTACCCGCTCCGCCGGTACCGGTAATCCCCAGCACCGGGACGACCGCGGACGAAGCGGCGCTCATGCGATTCAGCTCCGCGCGCTGTCCATCAACCAGGGTATTGTTTTCCAGTGCGGTTATCGTCCGCGCGAGCGCCACCCAGCCCTGCCCGGGAATTTCGGTGATGCTGGCGGGGGACTCGAGGCTGGGGTCGAAGCGCGTTCTGGACAGCATGTCGTCTATCATTCCCTGCAGCCCAAGGGTGTGGCCGTCGTCGGGCGAGTAGACCCGTGCCACACCGTACTCGTGCAGCTCATCTATTTCGCCCGGCACGATGACCCCGCCGCCACCGCCGAAAACCTTGATGTGGCTGCCGCCGCGCTGGCGGAGCATGTCCACCATGTACTTGAAGTACTCGATGTGCCCACCCTGGTAGGAACTGACGGCGATACCCTGTACGTCCTCCTGGAGCGCCGCGGTGACGATGTCCTCAACGGAACGGTTGTGTCCTAGGTGGACGACCTCGGCTCCGGACGACTGCAGTATCCGGCGCATGATATTGATGGACGCGTCATGTCCGTCGAAAAGGCTGGCGGCGGTGACGAAACGAACCTGGATTCCCTTCTCCGGTTTTAGCGCGGATACGTTTTCGGCTGTTGCGGACATAAACGGGGTATTCGCTGCGATTGTTGTGGAAATCATTTTCATTTTGTATTACGTTTACGTAAACGTCAAGTAACAGCTGCTTGGTCATAGATGAATACGCCAATCCCCGCTCCGCAAGATTCCGGCGCCGACAGGCAACCGGAAGCGCCCGAACCCGATGCGCAGACCTTTGGCATCAGCGACCTGGCACGACAATTCCAGGTTACGACGCGCACCATCCGGTTCTACGAGGACAAAGGGCTGCTGAATCCCGCGCGGCAGGGTATGAAAAGGATATACGGCCAGCGCGACCTGGTCAGGCTACGCCTCGTGCTTCGCGGTAAGCGCCTGGGATTTTCGCT
>CAMYOI010000016.1:0-4070 GCA_947259955.1 uncultured Gammaproteobacteria bacterium | reverse complement strand
GGCGAACACTTCTGCAGCAGCGGCGGGACCTCGAACAGACGCTGACCGAACTCGATCAGATCGAGGCGCAGTGCCGCCGGCAGCTCGGCGAAATTCGGGAATGACACCCTAGCCCGTATTTCTCACAAACCGGCTATTGAGGACTGTGCAATCATTGAACATGTTGAGGCATATGGTTTTAGCTGAAAAAATATGAACGATCAGGCACCCTCATTCCCCTCGCTCGGCTTCGACCTCGGCGAGACGGTTGATATGCTGCGCGAATCCGTACACGATTTTGCACAAAAAGAAATCGCGCCACGCGCGGCCGACATCGATCGCGACAACGAATTTCCCGCGGATCTCTGGCGCAAAATGGGCGATCTCGGCGTGCTCGGGATTACGGTCGAGGACGACTACGGTGGCGCAGGGATGGGTTATCTCGAACATGTCGTCGCGATGGAGGAAGTCAGCCGCGCATCCGCGTCTATCGGATTATCCTACGGCGCCCATTCCAATCTTTGTGTCAACCAGATCCGGCGCAACGGCAGCGAAGAGCAAAAGCAGAAGTATCTGCCGACGCTGATCAGCGGCGAGCACGTCGGCGCACTGGCCATGAGCGAAGCCGGATCGGGATCCGACGTAGTGAGCATGAAGCTCAAAGCCGAGTTGAAAGGCGACTGCTACGTGCTCAACGGCAGCAAAATGTGGATAACCAACGGACCGGACGCGGACACGCTGGTGGTTTACGCCAAGACCGCGCCCGAAGCAGCTTCCCAGGGCATCAGCGCGTTCATCGTCGAGCGTGGTTTCAAGGGTTTCTCCACGGCGCAAAAGCTGGACAAGCTGGGAATGCGGGGGTCCAACACCTGTGAACTGGTTTTCGACGACTGCGAGGTGCCCGCGGAAAATCTTATGGGCGGTGAAAACCGCGGGGCCCAGGTATTGATGAGCGGCCTCGACTATGAAAGGACCGTGCTTGCAGCCGGTCCGCTGGGGATCATGCGGGCCTGCATGGACATCGTAATGCCCTATGTACACCAGCGCCGGCAATTCGGCCGGCCCATCGGCGATTTCCAATTGATGCAGGGCAAGCTCGCCGACATGTACACCACGATGAATGCGTGCAGAGCCTACGTCTACGCCGTCGCGACTGCCTGCGACCGGGGCCAGACAACCCGCATGGACGCCGCCGGAGCAATACTCTACGCAGCGGAAAAAGCCACTTGGATGGCGCTGGAGGCAATCCAGGCGCTTGGTGGGAACGGCTATGTCAACGACTACGCCACCGGCAGGCTGTTGCGCGATGCCAAACTCTACGAGATCGGCGCCGGCACCAGCGAGATACGACGGATGCTGATCGGCAGGGAGCTGTTCAACTTGACCAAGTGAACTGAAAAACCGGCACGATTTGAATTATGAAGGACAAACAGATAGACCGCGGCGGGGCCATTCTGATTAAAGCAGGCGGTGACATCGCACCGAATTGAAATCTGAATTTGTTGGAAATCGCAGACATGAATAAAGACGACATCGTAATCGTTGGCGCCATGCGCACACCCATGGGTGGATTTCAGGGCGGGCTGGGTTCAGCCAGCGCCTCGGACCTGGGTGCCGTAGCCATTTCAGCCGCATTGGGACAGTCGGGCCTCGATGCCGATCGGCCCCAGGAAGTCCTGATGGGCTGTGTGCTGCCCGCCGGCCAGGGCCAGGCGCCGGCCAGACAGGCTTCGCTAGGTGCGGGGCTGCCGCTGGGCACAGGGTGTACCACGATCAACAAGATGTGCGGCTCCGGGATGAAAGCCACCATGCTGGCGCACGATTTGATCAAGGCCGGCAGTAACGACATCATGGTTTGTGGCGGCATGGAATCCATGACGAATGCGCCCTACCTGATGCCCGGCGCCCGCAAAGGACTGCGCATGGGGCACGGCGAGGTCATCGATCACATGTTTATCGATGGTCTCGAGGATGCTTACGAAAAGGGTCGATTGATGGGCACCTACGCCGAAGACTGTGCGGAAAAGTACGGCTTTACCCGGGAACAACAGGACGAATTCGCGATACGTTCCCTGACGCGCGCCAGGAATGCCACGGAAGACGGTACATTCAAATCCGAAATCGCGGCGGTAACCCTGTCCACACGCCGCGGCGAACACACCGTGGGAAATGACGAACAACCATACAATGCCAACATCGAAAAAATTCCGTCCCTGAAACCGGCGTTCAGGAAAGGGGGAACGGTGACCGCGGCGAACTCCAGTTCCATTTCGGACGGCGCGGCGGCACTGGTATTGATGAAAGCGGAAGCGGCGGAGAAAAGCGGCACGCAGCCTCTCGCCAGGATCCTCGGTCACGTCACGTTTGCGCATGAACCAGGCTGGTTCACCACTGCCCCTGTGTTCGCCATACAGGACCTGCTGCAATCTCTCGACAGGAACGCAGAGGACATCGATCTGTTCGAAATCAACGAGGCATTCGCGGTCGTGACCATGGCGGCAATGCGGGAGCTCGATCTTCCCGCCGACAAAGTCAATATTCATGGCGGCGCCTGCGCGCTCGGGCACCCGATCGGCGCATCCGGTGCGCGAATCCTGGTGACGCTGCTCAATGCGATGAAAAAATACGACCATAAACTGGGCGTGGCATCGCTGTGCATTGGCGGCGGCGAAGCCACCGCCATGGCCGTCGAAAGACTCAACTAGCCCGCATTTCTCTGACGTTATGACACTCAAGAGCACAGTACGAACGGATTCCCAGGAGTTTAAGGACAGCGCCACCGCAATGAAAAAGCTGGTCGGTAATCTAAATCAGAAGCTGGCCATGATCGAACAGGGGGGTGACGAGCGAGCCAGGGAAAAGCATGTCAAACGCGGCAAGATGCTTCCGCGCCAGCGTGTCCGCGCCCTGTTGGACGATGACGCCGATTTTCTGGAATTGTCCCAGTTCGCGGGGTATCAGTTGTACGAGGACCCGGTGCCGGCGGGAAGCATCATCACCGGCATCGGCCGCGTACAGGGCCACGAGTGCATGATCATTGCCAACGACGCAACGGTCAAAGGCGGCACCTACTACCCGATCACGGTGAAGAAACACCTGCGGGCACAGGAAATTGCCGAGCAGAACAACCTCCCCTGCATTTACCTGGTCGATTCCGGAGGCGCCTTCCTGCCCCGGCAGGACGAGGTGTTTCCCGACCGCGAACACTTCGGCCGCATATTCTTCAACCAGGCGCGAATGTCGGCCGCGGGGATTCCACAGATCGCCGTCGTCATGGGATCGTGCACCGCGGGCGGCGCCTATGTCCCCGCCATGTCCGACGAGGCGGTCATCGTCCAGGAACAGGGCACGATATTTCTGGCCGGTCCGCCGCTGCTCAAGGCGGCAACCGGGGAAATCGTCACCGCTGAGCAGCTTGGCGGCGCCTACCTGCACTCGAAGACCTCCGGGGTAACGGATCACTTCGCTCGAAACGATGCCGATGCGATCGAGATCACGCGCCGGATTGCGGCTAACCTGAACCGGGTCAAACGTGTCGACACCCAGCTCCAGGAGCCCCGTGAACCAAAGTATTCACCGGAGGAGTTGTACGGAATAGTGCCGACGGATTCCCGCCAGCCCTTCGACGCCCGGGAAGTTATCGCTCGGATCGCCGACGCAAGCGAGTTCGACGAATTCAAACGATTGTTCGGGAGCAGTCTGGTGTGCGGTTTTGCTCATATTCATGGTTATCCCGTCGGCATCGTTGCCAATAACGGTATTTTGTTCTCCGAGTCCGCGCTGAAGGGTGCGCATTTCATCCAACTCTGCGGACAGCGCGGCATTCCCCTGGTGTTCCTCCAGAACGTCACCGGGTTCATGGTCGGTGCGCGCTATGAAGCGGAGGGTATAGCAAAACACGGAGCGAAAATGGTTACGGCGGTATCCTGCGTGCGCGTGCCCAAATTCACCGTCATCATCGGCGGCAGTTTCGGCGCGGGTAACTACGGCATGTGCGGCCGCGCCTACGAACCCCGGTTCCTGTGGATGTGGCCCAACGCCCGTATTTCGGTCATGGGGGGGGAACAGGCGGCGATGGTACTCGCGCAGGT
>CAMYOI010000015.1 GCA_947259955.1 uncultured Gammaproteobacteria bacterium | reverse complement strand
CGGTTAGTCAGCTGCAGGAACTTTGCAATAGTGCGATCTGTTTTCGCATGTTGTCCCTCGCCGTTGCCTCCAATTGTGCCTTGAAGAACTCCGTGGAGTACACGCTCGGCCGGTCCAAAAGCATCCGCAGGAATCCGATGTTTTTTTGCGCAAACTCCCGATCGCTCATTGCCGGAAACTCGTTTCTTACGTTGCGACTGTCTATCACAAACTCTTTCCAGGGAATTCCGAAGCTCGACAGATCGATATCGACGACGTATTGCTCGTCCGGCGCCTGCGGAGCATAGTCATGGATCGTCGCTATGATCAGGCGATAAACCTGCTCCACGAAGTCATCGCTCATGATTCCCATGGCGCTTCTTTTGAAGCGCTCCGCGCTTTCCTGCTCGTTGTTAGGGGAGTCCGGGTCGTACTCGACATCGTGGAACCACAGCGCAAGTTCAATGGCGTTTGCATCTTCCATTAGATCGCGCGCGCGATCGAACTGCCGCAGACAGTGTTCAATATGGGCGCCGGTGTGGTAGCGGCGATGCCGTTCGCCATAGCTGTCTTCGATACCCATGAACAGGGCATCCGCCGAATCTCTGCACCCGCAACACCGGGACCAGAGCGCAACGAACCTGTCCTGATCCATGGCAAGCGGCCGTTTTCTACTCAGAGTCTCCGACTTCCTCGAGCCGGTTTTGCAGACGCTCTATCTCCTGGCTGAGGTTTTGCATCATGTTCGTGGATTCGGCCAGTTTGAGACTCAACTGACGCATCACGTCGAGCGCGACTTCCGGACTGTTGGACAGCAGTTTTAAAAAAGCATCGTTTGATATTCGCAGGGTCCGGACAGGACCCTTGGCACGCAGCGTAGCCGATCGGGGCAAATTGGTAAGGACCGCCATTTCCCCGATTATTTCATTCTTACCCCGGGTTACCACGGGCACCATGCCTTCATCGGTCTCCACCAGGATCTCGACTTCTCCTGACATGATGACGTAAGCGCTGTCTGACGGATCGTTGACGTGGAACAGAATATCCTGGTCGTGAAATTCCACGGCTTCGCTGGTAAATGCCATCAGCTTCAGCTTGGATGCCCCGAGTCTCGAGAACATCGGAACTTTTTTCAGTTCCTCGGCTTCCTGGTACAGATCCACAGTTCGCGCTGACCCTGTCTTATGTGACTACTGTTCATTAAGACTGACACGCAATGAAAAGCAAATCAAGGCGATACGTCCGGAATTCAGGTAGCGCGCTGGGCGACCATCGAAGTTGGTGAGTACTCTCTCTCCAGGATATGTTTTACGCGCTGGTGAACAGTGGTTAGCCCGTCCAGGATGCCCCTGATATTCGCTTCACTTGGCAGAGGTTGGTCTGGCAGTCGCCTGAGTGCGACAGCCATTTCTTTCCAGTCGCGCGGCCCGTCACCCTCCAGCATCTTCACCAAGCCAAGCTCCTGAGCGTGCCGCGCCCTGATCTGCTGCTCCTTGCGGGGGGTCGAACGGGGGACCAGCAGCGCGCGCTTGTTCAGGGAAAGAATTTCGCAGAACGTGTTGTACCCGCCCATGGCAACGATACTGTCTGCATGCAGCATGAGCACTTCGATATGGCTCTCGAAGGTGAGTACCGTCACGTTGTCAAGCCGCTCGATGCGCTCACGGAATTCTTGCTGATCCGACGCCGACATGAATGGTCCCAGGACGATCACCGCTTTTTGATCCAGACCGGCATCGTGCTCATAGGCTCGAATTATCCAATCGATCATCGTCGCACCGTCTCCGCCTCCGCCGGCGGTCACCAGAATGTACGGCTTGTCAAGCGATATGGGCTGGGTCAAGGAAGCATCATGCGGCACGTAGCGCGGCAGGTATCCCGTATATATGGTTTTGTCGCGGACCTCCGCGGGCACGTCTATTCCCTTCAGAGTGTCCCCCATGAGCGGTACTCCGTATATCCAGATCTCGCTGTAAAGATCTCTAAGCGCGGGCATTGCCTTTTTACGTTCCCATTCTTCACGTAATTCCCTCGGGGCATCCATGACGTCGCGCAGGCCCAGCACGTTGTGAACCCCGCGCCCCTTGAGCATGGCCAGGGTCTCGCCGACTTCCCCGCGCAGGCCCACGGGTTCCTTGTCCACCAGGAACAGATCGGGCGAAAACATGTCGGCGGTGTGGCGGATGATCGATGAGCGCAGGGCGAGCGTGTCGTCGAGATCGATGTGCAGTCCCAGGGAGGTGTATTCCCCATTGTGGAGTTTGATCACGCCCGGTATGCGCACGAAATCGACGCGCGCGCGAAAGTCAAAGCTGCCTATGATGGGTGATCCCGACAGTATAAGAACGCTTAATCCCTTGTAGCGATCGACGAGATCGTGTGCGATGGCACGGCATCGCCTCAAATGCCCCAGCCCGAAAGAGTCGTGGCTGTAGATCAGTATTCGGGCGCCATCCAGGCGTTCTGTCATCGGGGATTTTGTGCTATCTCATTCCGCTGACCGCTCAGGGTACACCAGAAATGCCGTATTTAGCAGTCCCGGTCAGGAGTATTCGTTGATTCTTTCCATCAGGAAGCGGGTCGTCATCAGGTCCAGATGGCCGCCGCCGCCATTTTTGAACAGCGTGATCTGATCGTCTCCGGCCCTGCCGGTATGCCGGCCGCGGCACAGATCGTAGAGATCGGCAACGATGTCCTCCTCATCGATGACCCCGTTGGCGATGGGAATCATGATTTCACCGACATCGTGAACGGTGGTTGCTCTTGAATCGACGAAGGTCGTTGCGACACGAAAACATTCGTCGTCCGCTTCCCTCATGTCAGGCGTGAAAGCACCCACGAGATCCAAGTGGGTGCCGGGGCGCAACCACTCGCCCAGAACAAGAGGTTGTTTGGCCATGGTCGCACAGGAGATGATGTCTGCCGAGCGCACCGCTTTCTCGAGTACCCCAGCGTGTTCTATCGTAACCCCGGCCAATTCGAGTTCGTCTGCGAGTTGGCGGGCTTTACCTGCCGACCGGTTCCATATCGAGACAGACCGGATCGAAGGTCGGGCCGCGCAGTGGGCGGATATCAGGTGTGGCGCCATCGCACCTGCCCCGACCATGAGTAAATGATCCGCGTCTTTGCGGGCGAGATACATCGCCCCGAGAGCCGAATCCGCCGCTGTTTTCCTGAAGGTCAACGCCGTCCCGTCAACCGCAGCCAGCGGAGTGCCGCTGTCGCCGTCGAACAGAACATAGATCGCCTGCACCGCGGGAAGAGAGCGGGTCGGGTTGCCGGGAAAAATCGTCACCAGTTTCATCCCGACTGCCTTGTCATGCTGCCATGCGGCCCGGATCAGCAGGTGGTTGGTCACCCCGTCGCTGACGGGTTGCGCGAGAAGCAGGTCCCGCATCTCCTGGGTGTCTTCACGGTGAAGTCGATCGAGTCCTCTGATCAGCGACGGGAAATCCAGCGCATCGTGGACCTGCCCGGCATCAATGAATCGCATCACTCTCCCCTTTCTGATTGTGCAGGCCCATCGGGCCGGGAATTCCGCCACTTACCCTGAAATCAGAATTCAGCGAAAGCGCGTAGAAGTAGTGTTGTCCGTCAAATTCTGTGGTAAATTTTGTGTATACACGGTGTACGCATAGGTTACTTTATGAGCTGGACTATCGGTGTAGACGTCGGCGGTACATTTACCGATTTTTTTGTCCTGGATGACACCTCGCGCAAAATCCATGTGGCCAAATGGCCCTCCACGCCCGCGGATCCCGCGCAGGCGATTCTGCAAGGACTGCAGAAAATGTCCAGGCAGTTCGGGGTCGTGCTCGAGCAGGCCCGTCATCTGTCTCATGGTACCACGGTGGGCACCAACGCGTTGATCCAGCGCAAGGGCGGCAGGCCCGTGCTGATCACAACCCGGGGTTTTCGGGACCTGCTCGAGATCGGCCGTCAGACCCGTCCCCATATGTATGATCTCAATAAGGACAATCCACCGCCTCTGGTGCCGCGTCGGAGACGTCTCGAAGTGCATGAACGAATCAACGCGCACGGCACGGTGCTTCAGGATATCGATCTGGAGCAGGTCGAGGAATTGCTCGATTCCATAGATGATGATGTCGACTGCGTGGCCGTGTGTTTTCTGTTTTCTTTCGTCAATAAGAAACACGAAAGGGCTGTCGCGGAAATGATTCAGAAAAAAACAGATAGAAGGTTCCATGTTTCGATTTCATCGGAGGTTCAGCCGGAGTTCCGCGAATACGAGCGTTTTTCTACGACCGTGCTGAATGCTTACCTGCAGCCTGTAATGGCACACTATCTTGAGAACCTCGAACAGGGAGTGCTCAAGGCGTTGCCTCGAGCTCGCCTCGGTATAAACCAGTCCGCTGGCGGACTGATGTCAGCCCGGAGAGCAAGGTCGTTTCCGGTGCGCACCGCTCTGTCCGGGCCGGCGGCCGGGGTTGTCGGTGCGGTATACGTGGCACGCTCGGCCCAGCGCGCCAATGTCATTACGCTCGATATGGGCGGGACGAGCGCGGATGTCGCGCTCATTCGGGACTACCGTGCGGACGTCGCCTATGAAAGGCAGGTAGCCGGATTCTCGGTCCGGCTGCCCATGGTGGATATCGAGACGGTGGGTGCGGGCGGTGGATCGATCGCGTGGTTCGACCGGGATGGATTGCTGAAAGTCGGCCCGGCGAGCGCCGGTGCCGAGCCGGGTCCGGCATGCTACAACCGGGGAGGGGAATCGCCCACTGTTACGGATGCCAACTTGATTCTGGGCAGGTTGTCCCCCGGGGGGCTGATCGGTGGTGAGATGGGGCTCAGCATGTCGCTCGCACGACAGGCCATGGAACCCATTGCCGCAGAGCTCGGAAGCTCCATCGAGCACGCGGCCTGGGGCGTACTCGGTATCGTTGTGTCCAACATGGTCCGCACCATCCGAACAGTTTCCGTCGAGCGCGGTCATGATCCCAAGGGATTCAGCCTGATGCCTTTTGGAGGCGCGGGACCCCTGCACGCACGGGATGTCGCCGTATCGCTGGGGATGGAAGAGATCGTCGTGCCGCTGTCGCCGGGCATCGTCTGCGCCCAGGGCCTGATCGTCTCGGATCTCAAAGAGGATTTTGTGATCAGCCATAGAACGTTGGTCGAAAAGGGCGAGGAAAAGAGCTGTCGCTCGATCGTTGAAGAATTGCTCGGCCTTGCGAATGAATGGTTCAAATCCGAACAGATCGAACCGGATCGCAGACGACTCGAACTTCGCCTCGACGCCCGCTACGTTGGACAGAACTTCGAACTCGAGGTTGGAATTGCGCGGGGAGGCACGCTCGATCCTGAATGTATGCCCGATTCGGAAAGACTGAAGAAGTTGTTCTTCGAAGCGCATGAAACCAGCTATGGATACTTCAACCCCGATGACGAGGTAGAGGTAGTCAACTTCAGGTTGACCGCACGTGCCGGGCGTACATTGGAAAGCCCATCGGGGCCGTCAGCATCGCGCAGCGGGCAGCCGCAGGTTGCTGCCATCCGGGAAGTCTGGTTCGAAGACGGCGGACCGGTGGAGACCGGCATCGTCGATCGCGGTCAGCTTCAGCCCGGTCACGAGATAACAGGGCCCGCGATTATCGAGCAGCTGGATACCACAACGCCGGTGTATCCGGGCGATCGGGCTGAGGTGGACAAAGCGGGAAATCTGATCATCAGAATCGACGGCAATCAGGAATGACAGGGCAATGAAAGATCTGGATCCCATCAAGCTCGAAATACTCTGGAATGGCCTGCTGTCCATTACGGATGAGACCTTCGTAGTGCTGACCAGATCGGCATACTCGACGAACATCAAGGAGCGCCGTGATCATTCCACGGCGATCATGGACCGTAACGGCCAGCTCGTGGTCCAGGCCTCGCAGGCCCTGCCGATCCACATCGCCTCCATGAGCGGGCTGATGGCATGTCTTCTCGAGAAATTTGGCGAGGATATTCAGGACGGAGATATATTCGTCGCCAATGATCCGCATACCGCGGGGGGTACCCACCTGCCCGACGTCAACATGGCGCGCCCCGTGTTTTCCGACGGAGAGCTCATCGGTTTCATGTGCAACATTGCCCATCATGCCGACATTGGAGGCATGGCACCCGGGAGCATGGCGGGCGGGATGTCGGAAATCTACCAGGAGGGTTTGCGCATCCCGGTGATCCGACTGTTCAGACGAGGAGAACTGCAGCGCGACATCATGGACCTGCTGCTGCTCAACGTGCGCATCCCGGAGGAACGCAGGGGAGATTATTTCGCGCAGATCGCGGCCTGCCGCCTTGGCAGTCAGCGGTTGTTGGAGATCTTCACAGAGTATGGCAGCGATTTCGTGCTGGCCGCGTTCGGGCAGATCATCGACCGCACTGAAAAGAGACTGCGTCGCGCGTTGTCCGAAGTGCCGGACGGCGTATTTGAATTCGAGGATGTGATGGACAGTGACGGCATAGACGCCTTCAATATACCAATACACCTGAAGCTGGCCATCGACGGCGACCGGGTCCACTTCGACTTCAGCGGGACCTCGAAGCAGGTGCCCGGCAACATCAATGTCACCATGAATGCGACTCAGGCCAGCGCGTGCTACGCGTTGAAGGCGCTGCTCGACCCGGACGTGCCGAACAACGAGGGGATTCTGAATGTCGTGGAGATCACCGCGCCGGAAGGCACGCTGCTGAATGCGAGCTTTCCGTCACCCGTCGCCGCCCGCGCACACACCTGCCAGCGTATCGTGGACGTGGTGCTGGGGGCTCTCGCCAGGGCGCTCCCGGACCGGGTCGTGGCGGCCGCCAACGGAGCCAATACGACGGCCGTGTTCGCCGGTACCGACCCAAGGACCGGAAACGGTTATCTCTACCTGGAAACCCTGGGCGGCGGCCTAGGCGGCCGACCCACACACGATGGCAAGGACGGTGTGCAGGCCCATATCACCAATACCTCCAATCTGCCGGTCGAGGCCATCGAAATGGAGTATCCGCTGCTTGTGGAGGAATACAACCTAGTGGAAGATTCGGGTGGGGCGGGCGAATTCCGGGGTGGAATGGGATTGCGCCGGGTCGTTCGACCGGTCGATCATAACTGCTCTTTCAACGGCGTGGGGGAGCGTTTCCGGCATCAGCCCTGGGGTGTGCACGGCGGCTTGCCCGGGCGCACCGGGCGATTTCTGTTGCGCGAGGACGATGGTGAAACCACCCGCCTCGACGATAAGCCGGGTGGTGTCAAAGTCAAGCAGGGCCAAGCCATCATTGTCGAGACTCCGGGTGCCGGCGGGTACGGATCCCCGCGCCAGCGTTCGCCCGATCGCATCGAGGCGGATCGCGAAAGTGAAAAGTTTTCTGAACAATACATCGAGCAGCACTACACGCCATGACCGTACAGGACAATCAACAAACATCGGACAAAGGCAGGGTCGTCCGAAGGGGCCGCGAGCAACGGCGCAGAATTCGTACCGCGACACCGGTTGTGCATATGCCGACGCTGGTCCACGAGACGCCACTTTACGAGATACTGGATTCGGAAGGTGTCGAACTCATCCACGATGCCTCCATGCGTATTCTGGAAGACGTCGGCATCGATTTCCGTGACGCCGAGGCCCTGGATATATGGAAAAATGCCGGAGCAGACATATCCGGTCAGCGCGTACGCATCGACAGGGATCTGTTGATGGGACTGATCAGTCTGGCCCCGGAAAGCTATACACTTCACGGCCGCGACCCGCAATGCACCGTCAGTGTCGGGGGGCGCAATACCATTTTTGCGCCCACCTACGGTTCACCGTACGTGGTGGACCTCGACAACCAGCGAAGATACGGCACGCTGGCGGATCTGAATAATTTTCACAAGCTTGCCTATCTGCTACCGAGCCTTCATGTCACCGGAGCAATCACCTGTGAACCCGTCGATGTTCCGGTGTCAAGACGACACCTCGACGTGACCTACAGCGCTCTCAAGCATTCGACGAAACCATTCATGGGAGCGACGACCGCGAGGGAGCGGGCAGAAGACACGGTTGCCATGGCCAGGATCGCGTTTGGCGAGGACTATTTGAAAGAACATACGGTGATGACCTCGGTGCTGAACTGCAATTCACCCCTGGTGTGGGATGCGACCATGCTGGATGCGCTCAAGGTCTATGCGCGCAACAACCAGGCGGTTCTGTGTTCGCCGTTCGTCATGGCTGGCGCCAGTTCTCCGGCTTCGACCGCGGGCTCGGTGGCCCAGCTCAATGCGGAAGCTCTCGCGGGCATCGCCTTCGGGCAGCTGATACAGTCCGGTTCTCCCATGGTGTACGGCCACTATCTCGCGACGGTATCGATGAAGTCCGGGGCCCCGATGGCCGGGACACCTGAGATCTCACAGATGAATTTCATGACCGGGCAGCTGGCGAGGCGCTACCGGCTGCCCTGGCGCTCCAGCGGCATGGTTGCCGGTTCCAAGCTCAACGATGCCCAGGCGGCCTATGAGTCCAACATGACCATGTCGGCGGTGTTGTTGTCCGGCGCAAACTACGTTTTTCATGCGGCGGGGTGGAACGAAGCCGGGTTGTCCGCCAGTTTTTCCAAGTTCATGCTGGATGCGGAGCAGGTGGCGATGTTCTGCAAGCTGGCTGCCCCGGTGGACCTGAGCGACCTCGATGAGTGCGTCGAAACCATACGGGAGGTCGGGCCCGGGGGGCATTTTCTCGGGACCAAACATACTCTCAAAAACTTCGAAACCGCGTTTTTCATGCCTGAGTTGCTGGACAACAATAGTTATGAGCAATGGCTCGCCGAAGGCGCCGAGGACGCCAACACAAGGGGGTTGAAAGCGGCGCGAGCGGCGCTGGATCGATACGAACAACCCGCCATGGATCCCGCGGTAGACGAGGCGCTCAGGGACTTCATCGCGCGTAGGGAGAGGGAGCTTCCGGAGACTGTGGGATAGCTATGGGATGAATCGGCGCGAGGCGCGCCTCCTACAATAGATTTGCGGCGTAGGAGCGGCGCGCCTCCTACAATAGATTTACGGTGTAGGAGCGGCGTGCCTCCTACAAAAGATGTAGACGCCGTGTCGGGTTTTGTAGGAGCGGCGCCCCCGCCGCGATTTATCATAGAATTTACACATCAACAATGCGGACTGACCATGCAACTGAAGAATAAATCGACAATTGTCACGGGTGGCGCAAGCGGCGTCGGCAGAGCCATCGCGCAACGATATGCACGGGAGGGAGCAAAGGTCGTGGTCGCCGACATCAATGAACAGGGCATTGATGAGACGGTTCAAAACATCCGCTCTCACGGTGGCGAGGCTACGTCCGCCGTGCTGGATGTGTCGAATCCGGACGACGTCAACGCGATGATAGATTCCGCCTCCGGACGTCACGGTGGACTGGACGTCATCGTGAACAGCGCGGCGATTGCGCGGGTACAGCGTTTCCTCGACATAACCATCGAGAACTGGAACGAACTGCTAGCAATCAATCTGACGGGCGTTTTTTTGTGTGCCCAGGCGGCCGCCAGGTCTATGAAAGAGCAGGGGGGCGGCGGCCGGATAATCAATATTTCATCGGTGAACGGTCAGCGTGCGATTACCGGCCGGGGCGCTTATTCGGTGGCCAAGGGCGGCCTCGAGATGCTCACCAGGATCATGGCGGCGGAGCTCGGGGAATTCAGCATCACCGTAAACAGCATTGCCCCGGCCCCGGTGGATACACCCATGATAAAGAAGATGCACACGGAGTCGACGCGGGCCGAGTGGCACAGAGTGCTCCCCGTGAAGCGCTACGCGCGCCCGGAGGAAGTGGCCCACGCGGCGGTTTTCCTCGCGGCCGATGACTCGAGTTACATTACCGGACATACGCTCAATGTGGATGGCGGATTCAACGCTTCGGGCCTGCTGCTCGATCTGTGAAGCGTCTTGGGCGCTGAGCAGAATCCTGCCCCGATGAACCCCTCTCGCAGAGCGAAGGGTACGAATACCGCCTGGTTCTATCAGGAACTCAGACGTGAAATCCTGAGCCTGTCGGTGCAACCCGGGGAGAACCTCGAAGAGAGGGAACTGGTGGAACGATTTGGCATCTCGCGAACCCCGGTAAGAGAAGCGCTCATCCGGCTGGCGGCGGACGGCCTGGTGAATTTACTGCCCAATCGCGGCGCCCGCGTTGCGACGGTAGATCTGCATGACTTTCCGAGGTACGTGGAAGCCTACGACCTGATCCAGCGCGCCGTCACACGGCTGGCGGCAATGCGCCGCGACGACGACGACATCGAGAAGATCAAGGCGGCACAGGGAAGGTTCGAGGCAGCCACTGCAAAACACGAGCCCCTCGAGATGACGGGGTATAATCGCGACTACCATGCCGCCATCGGTGATGCATCCCACAATCCGTACCTGTCCAGCCAGTACAAGAATATGCTGGATCAGGGCATGCGAATATTGCGCATACCCTTTGCATACGACCCATCAAGTGATGATGGGCTTGGCACGCACCTCAAGAAAATCATCACGGAACACCGTGGCATCACGAAATGCATAGAGACTCGCGACGCGCAGAACGCCGAGCTTCTGGCTCACGACCATAGCCGACTGTTCCAGTCGCGCTGTCTCCAATACCTGCGCGACATTGGTACCGAGAATGTTCAGGTCGACATGGCGCCAAAGGATTGAAGTAAGCGATCGAAAACGGGCATTACAACCTGCGCACCCCGTTCAGCGCGGAGTGATTCAAGCACGGAAAACCGATCCCCGGGCCGACTACTGTATAATCCGGTTCCGTATATCCAGCCTCCTAATATGTTGTAATGAGATTTTCGAAATGTGGGCTAGCCCGAGCACAACAGAACTGCCGGGAACGAGCATGAGTGAAAGTGCGGCGATGACCCCGGAAGAACTGTTCCAACGTCTCGACGTCATGGGCATCGCGCACAATACCGTCGACCATCCGCCGTTGTTTACGGTGCAGCAGTCCAGGGAACTGCGCGGAGAACTGCCCGGTGCACACGTCAAGAATCTGTTTCTGCGCAACAAGAAGGGAAAGATGTGGTTGGTGACCTGCCTCGAAGACCGGAAAATCGATCTCAAATTGCTGAGGCAGGAGCTGGGTACGAGCAGTCTGTCCTTCTGCAGCCCCGAAATGCTGTTGCAGTACCTGGGCGTTGTCCCTGGGGCCGTCAGCCCGTTCGGCGTGGCGAATGACCGCGATTCCAAGGTGCAGGTCGTTCTGGACAGCGCGCTGCTGGAAATCGATCCGTTGAATTTTCACCCCCTGGACAACCGCAGAACCACGGCAGTCTGCGCGCAAGACCTGGTTAGGTTCCTGGATTCGACCGGCCATCCCCCGATGTTTCTGGATTTCGACGCGACCCAAACCGGTTCCTGAAACTGCCTAAAACCGGAGCACTTTACTCATTGGCGGCTCGATTATAATTTTGTCTTTGTTATCCATCCCAGCTGAAAAAGAATATTGTCCCCGATATGTCGCGCACTGAAACCCGCAACGACTACAAGTATTTCATGACAATTCCAACCCGATGGATGGACAACGACATCTATGGCCACGTAAACAACGTGGTGTACTACTCATATGTCGATACCGTATCGAATGCATACCTGATCGAGGAGGGGGGGCTGGATATTCATGGCGATTCTGTTATCGGAATCGCGGTGGAGAGTCATTGCAACTACTACACGCCCCTGGCATTTCCGGAATCGATCGACGCCGGACTCCGGGTGGGGCATCTGGGCAGGACCAGCGCTCGCTACGAGATCGGCTTATTCAGTGAGAGCAGTGATACCGCCTGCGCCGCGGCCCACTTCGTCCATGTCTTCGTTGACCGCGACACGAACAAACCGGTTCCTATTCCGGAAAAAATAAGAACCTGCCTGGCCCGCATACTGCATCAGAATGGCGGTTGATGATGCGGTGCAGGTACCGCGTGCAACTCAACGGTGTTTCGCCGTTATGCGGCGGCTCAGCCGCTCTCCCAACTCGACCACAAAGTTAAAAAAGCGGCCAACGACTCCTGCAAGACCCCGGCCGGCATTGTCATACAGTGGCAGGCCCGGGACTATGAGATTCGGATTGAACCAGCTGGATCGGTTGGGTCGGTCGTCTGACATGGCAAGTTCTCCTGATAGGTGTCCCTTTTGACGGTGAGCGCCATGTTAGCGGGCATCTAATCGCGTGTATGTGGCATTTGCCACAAGCCCGACTTCCTTGTCAGGGGCCTTACAAGGAGGCCGCTAAACGGGTGCCTTCGTCGATTGCCCGCTCGGCATCCAGACCGGTCGCTTCCCGGGCGCCCCCGATCAGGTGAACTTCGATTCCCGCCTTCATCAGATCTTCGCAGAGGTCGCGTTTCGGGGTCTGACCCGCGCAGACAATGATGGTATCCCCCTCGACAATTCGAAGCTCACCATCAACCAGCACCCGCAGGCCCCGGTCGTCGATGCCTTCGTAGGTCACGCCGGTGAACTGCCTGACGCCGGCTTGACGCAGAACTTCACGATGTATCCAACCGGTGGTCTTGCCAAGGCTTTTCCCCATGCGTCCGGGCGTGCGCTGTACCATGGTGATGTCATAAGCAGGATTTTCGTTCCGGGGGGGCTGTTCGACGCCCCATCGGGCCGCGAAGGCCCGGGGATCGATATGGTCCGTTTTATCTCCTTCAAGGAGGTAGAGCGCGGTGTCGAAAGCGATGCCTCCGCCGCCGATGATGACGACGCGGCGTCCGACCTGGGCCCGTTTCGACAGCACTTCGGGGTAGAACACGACGCTTGCGTGGTCCAGACCCGGTATATCGGGCACGCGCGGCGCCACGCCGGCCGCCAACACGACCTGGTCGAACCCGCGCTCGATCAACTCTTTGGCCGTGGCCCGTTGCCGCAGTTCGCTTCTGACGCCGCCGGAGTCCAGTCGTTTGCGGTAGTACCTCAATGTCTCGTCGAACTCCTGTTTGCCGGGGACGTTCCGGGCCAACAAAAACTGGCCGCCTATCTCATCGCCCGCTTCGAAAAGGGTCACGCGGTGACCGCGCTCGGCGGCGACCGCGGCGAAGGACAGACCTGCCGGGCCCGCCCCAATCACGGCAATGCACAAGGGACTGTCGGTATCCCGCCAGTTCAACAGCGTTTCGTGTCCGGCCCGTGGATTGACCAGACAGGACGTGGTCCGGCCCGTATAGATGTGATCGAGGCAGGCCTGATTGCAGGCAATGCAGGTATTGATCTCGTCGGCGCGGCCCTGGCGTGCCTTGGCCATGAATTCGGGGTCGGCCAGGAACGGGCGAGCCATAGAGACCAGGTCAGCTTGCTCCGATGCCAGCACGTCCTCGGCCACATCGGGCGTATTGATGCGGTTGGTCGCGACCAGGGGGATGGAAACTTGCCCCTTCATGCGCTCGGTGACCCATGCGAATCCAGCGCGGGGAACGGGCTGGGCAATGGTCGGGATGCGCGCCTCGTGCCAGCCGATACCGGTATTGATGATATCGGCTCCCGCGGATTCGATGCCCCTGGCGTAGGTTTCGGTCTCGTCCCACGTGCTGCCTTCGTTGATCAGGTCGAGCATGGACATGCGGAACATGATGATGAAGTCCCGGCCGGCCGAGTCACGGCAGGCCTGCATCACTTCCAGCGGCATGCGCAGGCGGTTTTCAAGCGAGCCGCCCCAGTCGTCCTCGCGCGTGTTGGTCATGGGCGCAGTGAATTCGTTGAGCAGATAGCCTTCCGACGCCATGATTTCGATACCATCGTAGCCTGCTTCCCGTGCCAGTTCGGTGGCGCGGGCATAATCCTTTATCGTCTGCTCGATCTCGATCGGGGTCATCATCCTGGGCGTGATGGAATTGATCGGCGCTCGAATGGCCGAAGGCGCGGCGATGTCGTTGTGGTAGCCGTAACGACCCGCATGCAGGATCTGCAGCAGAATCAGTCCGCCGTTGTCGTGTACGGCCGAGGTGACGGTCCGGTGTTCATGGACGTCCTGCTTCGTCGACATCATGGCGCTTTCAGCGAACAGGCACCCGGTCCCATTGGGCGAAAAACCGCCCGTGACCATGATGCCGACATCGGCCCTGGCCCGTTCCGCGTAAAACGCCGCCAGGCGTTTCAGACCATCGCCGAGCTCCTCCAATCCGGTGTGCATGGAACCCATTATCGCGCGGTTCGGTAGCGAAACGAATCCGAGGTCGAGCGGGCTGAACAGGTGGGGGTAAGGACTCATCGAAGATTTAGGTACCATCGCTGAAACTCGATCGAGCTCGTTCCGCATCGAGGAGCGCCCGCTTGCGCTCCAGTCCCCAGCGATAGCCGCCAAGACTGCCATCACCCCGCAGCACCCGGTGGCAGGGTACCAGCACACCAATGCGGTTCGCCGCGCATGCGGAAGCGGCGGCTCGAACCGCTTTTGGTTTTTCGATTCGTGCGGCGAGTTCACCGTAGCTGATGGCTTCGCCCTCCTGAACGCTGAGGAGAAATCGCCAGACCTTCATTTGAAACGCCGTCCCGCGCAGATCGAGCGGCAGATCGGGTCTCGGCGCGCCCTGGCTGATATGTGCATCCAGCGCTTCTATCCAGGCGTCGAGTTCCGGTGTGTCCCGGGAGGGTGAGGCAATGAGTTCCGCCTTCGGGAACTCAGCCCGAAGTTGCTGCAGAAGGGTCTGCATGTTTTCGCCGAATTGTACGAAGCACACCCCTCGTTCTGTGGCCGCCATCATCACGCAGCCGAGCGCCGTATCTCGGCACACGTGGGCGATTGTCTCTCCCGCGCCGCCGGAGCGGTAGGCCTTTGGTGTCATGCCGATGCTGCGTACCTGCTCGCCGTAGACACGGCTCACGGATCCAAAACCCGCTGAAAAAATAGCACCGGTGACGTCGTCACCATCCTTCAGAGAAGATTTGAAGCGCTTAATGCGATGCGAGTCTTGATAGACTTTGGGCGAGACACCGAAAGCAGCCTTGAAAATGCGCTGTAGGCGCGATGGCGAGAGACCTGATCGCTTTGCGAGTCCGTCCAACGTCAGGCGTTCATCGGCGTGAGACTCGATGTATCGTGCGACCTCGACGAGCTTGTTCAGCCCCGGTGCGATTTCCATCGGGTGGCATCGTTTGCAGGGCCTGAAGCCCGCCGCCAGGGCAGATTCGACGCCCGGGAAAAAACGCAGATTTTCCGCCCGGGCCGGGCGCGACGCACATGAGGGCCGGCAGAACACGCCGGTGGTAACCACGCCGTAGAAAAAACGCCCGTCGCAAGCCTTGTCTCTAGCAGCGATTGCCGCGCGCATTTTCTGTTCAGAGGGTATCGTCATGTTCAACTCCCGATGCTTTGCTGTTGGCGCCATTTCATCCCGGAACCGGCCGCAGATCCATCCGCTTCTTGCTGGGGAATCTCTGGCAGACAAGCGCCGCCTTGGACGCGGGCGGATGTTCTTCCTATACTCTATCGGGGACAGGTTTGGTAAACAACTGATGCCAGAATCGCTAAAACCGCCGGGCCAAACGGCTCTCATGTTGACGCTGTTAGCGGCGCTAATCATCGTCGAGATTGTTACGGTATCCGCGGTCGTGTTTTCCCAGCAAATCAGAACCAATGAAGCGCTGGAAACCCATACGTGGCAGTTGCTCGAAGACGCGGTTGACGAGACACGCGAAAATGCAGGGGGATTTCTTACACTCGCCCAGACCGCGGTGCTTCTGTCCCAGGGTTTGTTTGAATCGGGTTTCCTCTCTTTTGAACTCACAGAACCGCTGGAGCGGTACTTCTTTGAACAGCTCAACGTCGTACCGCATATCGACGGGATGTTCTTCGGAACCCCGGAGGGCCAGTTCCTGTTCACCAAGCGCAGCGCAGAACGCGCCGACAGCCGCTACGTCACCAAGATCATCGACGTCGCGGACAACGCCAGGCGGGTCGAGCGGCTCTGGCGCGACGAGAACTTTGTCGAAGTAGCCCGTATGCACGATCCGGAGGACATCTATGATCCCCGCAGCCGCCTCTGGTACAAGGACGCCACCAGCAAGAGTAGGTTGATTTGGACCGATCCCTATATTTTCTTCACATCCCGTCAACCCGGATTGACCGTAGCGGCACCGGTGTTCACTGCAGGGGGCGGTCTGCTGGGAGTGGTCGGCGCCGACGTCGAACTTAAGGCCTTGTCCGAGTTTCTTGCCAGTCAAGGGATTGCCTCCGGTGGCGCCGCTTTCATCATGCACCGCGATGGTGAGGTGTTTGCGTTTCCCGATGCGACCCAGCTATTGCAACCCACCGAAGATGACCAGTTTCGTTTGGCCAGGCTGAACGAGTTGAATGACATCACCATACAACTCACGGGTCAGTTGGCGCGAGACTCCGTAGATCTGGCCAGGTTGAACGAACCCCACTCGCAGAGCTTCAGCGCGCGGGGTAAGCTCTACCGGGCCGAGTTCGTGCCGTTTTCGCCGCAGCACGAAGAGAATTGGATAATGGGGGTATACGCCCCGGATGATTATTTTGTTGGAACGATTCGGGATGGCCAGCGCCAAAGCATCGTGCTGGCAATATCCATTAGTGTTCTGATCATAATCTTCGCGTATTTTCTCGGTCCACGCATGATGCGGCCGCTGACGCGCCTGCAGGAACAGGCGCTGCAGGATACACTGACCGGGCTGCTGAACCGCAGCGGCTTCACGCAGCTGGCCGTGAAAACGCTGGCCGACGCGAAGCGAAACGGGAAAGCGCTTTGCGCGGTGATGATGGACATCGATCATTTCAAGTCCATCAATGACGACAAGGGCCACGGCATCGGCGACGAAGCGCTGGCGGTCGTTGCCAAACGCATCCGAAGTGGGCACTCGGACAGTGACTTGTTGGCCCGGCTGGGTGGGGACGAGTTCGCGCTGCTACTCCCGGATACCGACATCGATCAAGCGGCCGCAGTCGCGGAAAGAATCAGGCTGCTGATCAGTGAATCGCCGTTGGCCACCTCAAACGAGCCCCTGCCGGTTACCATCAGTTCAGGCGTCGCGCAATACCAACCCGAGCAGGACAGTTTATCCGATCTGCTGCACAGAGCGGATCAACAATTGTTGGACGCCAAACGGCGGGGCCGGAATCAAGTCAGGGTGGCGGACCATCGGGTGACGGCATCCGCATGAGGCGTTTCAGATTTATTCGTACTCGGGTAACAGCGCCCGCGCCACCTTGGACGCGGGCGGATGCTTCAACGCTTTGGAGATGAACGCGGATGCCTTGAGAAGGGCATCCATGTCCACCCCGGTCTCGATGTCCAATCCGTTCATCATGTACAAAACGTCTTCCGTGGCGACATTCCCCGAGGCGCCATGAGCGTACGGGCATCCGCCCAGCCCGGAGACAGCGCTGTCGACTCCGCTCACGCCGCACTGCAGCGCGACGAGAATATTTGCCAGGGCCTGTCCGTGTGTATCGTGAAAATGAACGGACAGTTTTTCGATGGGAATGTAGGTCGCCACCGCCTCGATCATGTATTCCACTTTCCGGGGTGTGCCGACGCCGATGGTGTCACCGAGGGAGATTTGGTAACATCCGAGGTTGAATATCTTCTTCGCCACGTCGGCGACCCGGGCTGGATCCACCTCTCCTTCATAAGGACAGCCAACGACGCATGAGACGTAGCCGCGCACCCGAATGCCTTTTTCTTTAGCGGCCTCGCAAACCGGCGCGAACCGTTCGATACTTTCTTCGATGGAACAGTTGATGTTCGCTTTGGAAAATGCATTGGTTGCGGCACCGAAAACAGCGACTTCCCTGGCACCGGCGGCGGCGGCGTCCTCGAACCCCTTTAGATTGGGCGTGAGCACCGGATAGCTGATGCCTGGTTTTTTGTTGATTCCGGCCAGTACTTCCGCGGTGTCCGCCATCTGAGGCACCCATTTCGCCGACACGAAACTGCCGACTTCGATCGTGGACAGGCCGGTTTCAGACAGTATGTCGATGAGCTTTATTTTCGTACCCGTCGAAATAGTCACGGGTTCGTTCTGCAACCCATCCCGTGGTCCGACCTCGAACATTCTGATTTTAGCGGGAAGATTGATCATTTTTCGATCGATTTGTTCCACCGGCTGTGTCGCTTCTCGAGAAATGCGTTCAATCCTTCCCGGCCTTCTTCCGATACACGGACCCTGGCAATCGTACGGGCGGTTTGTTCCAGCAGCGACCGGGTCACGGGACGATTGTCAACGGAGGCTACGAGCTGTTTGCTGATTTGTTGCGCGTTCGGGCCGCCAACGAGCAATGCATTGATGATAGGTTCCAAATCCGCCTCGCTATCGACTATTTCGTGAACCAGGCCGAGGCGGTGCGCTTCTTCGCAATCGAAGCGTTCCGCGCTCTGGAAGTACCTTCGTGCCGCGCGTGCGCCGATGGCGCGAACGACGTAGGGGCTGATAACCGCAGGTACCAGACCCAGTTTGACTTCGGACAGGGCGAACACGGCTTTGCCTGCCGCCGCCACGATGTCGCAGCAGCTTATCAGACCCACACCGCCGCCTAACGCGGGCCCCTGCACGTATGCGATGGTGGGTTTGGAAAGGTTGTCGAGCGTCGACAACAGTTCGGCCAGCGCCATCGCGTCCTGGTAATTTTCCTCTTCGCTGAATCCCGCGGCACGTTTCATCCAGTTGAGATCGGCCCCGGCGCTGAAACTCCGGCCT